>WRER01000082.1 GCA_009779205.1 Methanobacteriota archaeon
GAGTTCTTTTTTCTCGCCATCAAGGAGGACTGTTATCATGCGTATGTTTTATAATGGTTTGTCTTGGATTTATGCATTTTTATTGCGCATAGCAGAGATCATATTTCCGCGTTCAGTTCTCTAAGACGAGACATACATCTGAACCATTTATATTTTAATATCAACATTAAATCAAAAAAGTCTCGTAGAAACTGTTGCAATTAGTTTCAACCCATTTCAACTAGTTTCAGAGCATCTGAATCATGTGTCTCACTCTTACATTATATGCTGTTTCAGCCAAGATTGTATTGTCACAGGTGACAAGTGCCTGTGCGTGACTACACAATATCGACTATACCCAATATCGCGAATATTGTGATCGTCTCATACTGCCAAAACGTGTTGATGTCCAAAAAGCATTCTTGCTAAAGCACCAGAATAACTCAAGGTAATACGACCTACCACAATCTTACCTTCCTCCAAATACAACCTCCATGTCTCTATATAGTATACAATCACTCACCTCCTGAATCGTCCAGATGTCCACAACCACCAGAACGGCTGGATCTTATCTGGATCCTATTTTATGAAATAACAGAACTATAAAAAAAGTAATTACTCTTGTTTTGATACAAATCGCGGAAGTTCATCAGGCAGCAATTCTAATAGTACTAATGTCCGTGAATCTCCAATCGGGCATGGCACTGTGTCTGTGGCTTCTTCCTTCCCATCAGCGCTGTGCTCTCCTTGTGCCACATATCCAATCTCCCGAATGATATATCGTTGCCCTTTCAGAAGGCCGGGCGCATGACACTCAAAAAAATACTCACATCGCTCATTACAGGGAGGCTGATACACAAACGAAGTATTACGAGCTGAAGTTATATTCTGAGGAAGAACAATGCGGGCAGAGATCAGCGCAGGTACCACCTCTACTGTTTGAACGTTTCCCTCATGCACATCACATTCGTGTATGAGAGCCCGGGTGGAAATCACTTTGTACCTTCTTCCCAAGACCAAATTATGGCATACCTTGCATAAGGTACAAGATGCACATGCCTCATTCATACCAGCATATACAAACTCACAACCCTCATGGGCGTACGCTTTTCCAACGACAGTAATTTTTCCGTTTTCGCTTTGCAATGTCATATACATCCCATCGTACTTATTCACGGTATAACATCGTGACCAATGTCTGAGCTGATTCTTTCGTGAGCCCTATATCCAAAATCGTATATCGCTCAGGTCGAATAGTTCTTGCCGCAAGGAGTGCCTCTACGATCTGTTCATCAGAAATGCCAACTTCTTGAGGTTTTGTTGGGGCTCCAATCCTTCGTAAAGATTCACGAATTGAGCGCCAATCCCCATTATGCAGATACATCGTCATGATAGATCCAATTCCACACGCCTCTCCATGCAGCGTTTTCCCTGGCGCAATCTTCTCAAGTGCGTGACCAAACTTATGTTCACCGCCTGATGCTGGTCGTGATGATCCTGCAATGCTCATTGCAATTCCTGAGAATACCAATGCCTCTACAACAATACGTGCAGCATCTGTACATTTTGGCTTGATAAGTGAAGATTGTTTTACAAGGGTTTCTGCCGTCATTTTTGAAAGTGCAATTGCATATTCACTTATTGGTTCACCTCGCATGCGGTGTGCAAACTCCCAATCTAAAATCGCAGTATAGTTTGAAATAATATCAGCGCATCCGGAAGCGAGAAGGCGATGAGGTGCCCCGGCAATAATTGTTGTATCTGCAATGACGGCAATTGGTGGCGCTGCTTCTATAGACACACTTCCTGTATCTGTTGGCATCGTTGCGCGATTGGAGACGATACCATCATGTGATGCTGCTGTTGGAACACTGATGAATGGTTTTTCAACACGAAATGAAACTATCTTTGCGGTATCAATAACTCGACCTCCACCAATAGCAATGAGATAATCAACATCATGGGCCGCCTGCTCTGCGGTTTCAATGACTTGTGGTGTGAGCGAAGAGGCAGAAAATACGGAGATATCATATGAATCTACATCCTTAAGACGTTGATACACCAGATCTCCTGCAACTCTGCCAGTTTTCTCTCCAGTAATGAGGAGGATGCGCCGACCTGGATGAACATCAGCACATATTCTTGGCATTTGCAAAATGGCATCTTCGCTGATGACGATATCGCGGGGTAGCTTCGTAAAAAGTCCTTGTTTTTCCGTGCGTGGTACATGCGGGATGATATCCATGGTCATGAGTTTGTTTCACTCTTCAGTATAATATAGAACGTACAGCAATGTTAGGTATTTGGATCAGTTACATGATGGTACTGCAGACTCAGGCCTTAGAGCAAAGAGAGATATCTTTTCTTTTCAGACATGTATTACCTAATGGCAACTGATTTTATATACAAATATTACATAGACCCAATTAGATATGGGGAGGCATATAACCCAGTAGACACTGTCACATACGCAATACTTTTGATTATATGTGTATATCTTCTGTACCGCCTGTTTACCAAGATCAATATCACTATCGATCGTTCCTTCATCTATGCATTATTTCCATGGATAGTATTTGGTGGATTTTTACGTGTCGTAGAGGATTGCAACATGCTTGCTGCACCCATCAGCTATGTCCTGGTTACCCCACTTATATACTTCTTTATCTTTGCCATTGCTTTTATCACACTTATCAGCTCCTGGTACCTTGAGAGAAAAAAGGTTATTTCTTCTTGGAAGCTCATATTTGGGTATGCAGGAGGGGTGTGCTCATTTGTAACACTACTCATCCTGCTTTGGTTTGGTTTCACTCATACAACCATTGATCTATCAGCTACTGCTATTATACTCACAGTAACTGCTGTTACAACCATTCTGATCTACGCAGTACTGCGATATATCTTTAAATGGACATATCTCTCTGAACGGTTATACCAGATGCTGATTGCAGGCCATATGCTTGATGCAAGTGCTACAAGTTATGGCATTGATCTTCATTCTGTGCATTATGTTGAGCAGCACGTTGTAGGAAATGCATTAATAGAAGCAACAGGAACTGCATTCTCTATGTTTCCACTCAAATTGCTTGTGTTAATTCCCGGTATTTATATCCTGAATCTGTACCGCAAGGAGGGATCAGAATCCTTATGGTATCTTATTCTTATTGCAATGATTATGGTTGGAATGGCTCCGGGCATTCGTGATATGATGAGGATGATGTTACATGTCTGATGATATGGAAAATACCAAAAAAGATATGACGAATATGATGACTCAAAAAACATATATCTCCAAGCGCAAATTTGGAGCGTACGTGTTATTTTCCTGTGTAATGTTTTTGTTTTTCATTGTAACCGGATATTGGACCGCACAGGCAGATCCCACAGCCGGAGATCAGGTGTATACGATGTTTCAAGAGATGGTAGTTGCAGGTGTTATTTCAGAGTCAGCTGTGATAATGGCACTTCAGATTTTCATCAATAATGTGCAAATCTGTGCTCTCATTTTTCTCGGTGGCGCAACATTCGGACTGCTTACGGTATTTCTTTTAATGACAAATGGTATTGTCATTGGTGTTTTAATCGAAGTACTTCTTCGTGATATGTCTAAAACCGCATTGATGATTGGATTATTACCTCATGGCATTTTTGAAATTCCTGCTGTACTTGTATCAGCAGCACTTGGAATGATTGTTGCACGAGGACTTTTTGAGGAATTTGCAGGAAGAGGAAATGCACTCAACTCAGCAAGAGCTGCAGGCTGGCTTTTTGTTACATATGTTGTGCCGTTTATTTTCATTGCAGCCTGTGTTGAAGCATTTATTACACCGTTTGTGATGGGAATGATGCAAATATAAAGAGAAGGTAGGTAAGTATGAGTACCAATACACAAAAAGAAGATGCTATACAGAATGTTGAATCCCTTCCAAAAAAGGCGGATTTCTCTGAGTGGTATAACGAGATCCTGTGGCGTGCAGAGATTATGGATGTACGGTATCCCATTAAAGGAATGTATGTGTGGCATCCGTACGGGTTTGGTGTGAGAAAACGGGTCTATGATATGCTTCGTTCTCTTCTCGATGTTGATCACGATGAAACGCTGTTTCCATTGCTCATCCCGGAACATGAGTTCATGAAAGAAGCTGAGCACATCAAAGGGTTTGAAAATGAGGTCTACTGGATCACACACGGGGGAAAAACACCCTTAGATGTCAAACTTGCTCTTCGTCCAACGAGTGAGACATCAATATATCCAATGTACGCACTCTGGATCAGATCCCATGCTGATCTTCCGCTCAAACTCTATCAGGTTGTAAATACATTCAGATATGAGACAAAGCATACGCGACCATTGATTCGTGTACGTGAAATTACCTCGTTTAAAGAAGCACATACCGTTCATACCACATGGGATGATGCCGCAGCACAGGTTGAGGATGCGGTAAAGCTGTATCAGACGTTTTATGATAATTTGTGTGTACCGGTTTTGATATCAAAACGACCTGATTGGGACAAGTTTCCAGGAGCTGATTACACGATTGCCTTTGATTGTATCATGCCGGATGGAAGAACCCTGCAAGTTGGAACCGTACATCACTTAGGTGATCACTTTTCAAAAACATTTGACATGAGATATGAAGATGTCAATGGAGAACAGGCTCTTTGTCATCAAACTTGTTATGGTATCTCAGAAAGATGCATTGCAGCACTTATTGCAACGCACGGAGATGATACCGGTCTTTGCATCCCCCCTCTCGTAGCACCGATTCAGATTGTGATCGTGCCGGTTATCATGAAAACGCGAGCAGATGAAGTGAAAGAAGCTGCTCAGCTGCTCTGTGATGAATTGAAAGCTGCAGGATTTAGAGTAAAAATCGATGCACGAGATCTCCGCCCGGGTGCAAAATATTATCATTGGGAGCTCCGTGGCGTTCCTCTTCGTGTCGAGATCGGTCCCCGTGATCTTGATAATGGTGTTGTGATGACCGGAACACGGGGTGGTACGAAAGAAACAGTTCCAAGAGAGGGTATTGTAACCCATATCCGCAGTAAACTTGCATCTGCTACAGCTGAGATACAATATGCTGCACATGAACGTGCAAAGAGTCAGATTCATCTGGTGTATGATAGGAGCGAGCTATCTCATGCAGCAAAAGGTGGCGTTGGAGTGCTACATTGGTGTGGATCAAAGGAGTGCTGCGAGGAGATAGAAACTGAGTCTGAAGCAGTTCTGCTTGGTGGAGATCTTCGGGGGTCGCTTATCAACATGGATCAGGGTAATGGAGCTTGTATTATCTGTGGAAGAACAGGCACAGCCAGTTTGCTTGGAAGATCATA
>WRER01000083.1 GCA_009779205.1 Methanobacteriota archaeon
TACCATCTGATATGTGTGAAAATTCTGGCATTACTTGCTCCTTTTTTTTTATTTTTGTAACTATTCACCCTATAAAACTCAATGACATCCTTTTTTGATGCTCGCCTTTTGATTTTTTATGTTTCCTTGAGTTTAAGAATGAAACGCATGAGATCAGCGGCTGTTTCAGCATCAGTCATGAGTGTGTTGGTCTGAACTGCGTTTGGAACGTGGATAGGATCACGGATATCTTGCACAAAATGATCTACAAATGACGCATACATCTCATATACTCCAAGGGAGTTTGGCTGATGACCTGATGCTACCATGAGCTCGCGGGCTGGTCCACTGATTGGAGTGTCTCCGATGAAGGGGCTGATGCTGATGACATGTGCATCCATTAATGCATTTTGTATGCCATTGCAGTGGAGAATCGGGCCTATGCTGGTTATTGGGTTTGATGGGCCGATGACTACGAGTTCTGCATTCAAGATGGCATCAAGTACTTCTTTGGTGGCAACAGGGGGTGTATCATATATGTATTGAACATCATTGATGGTAACATTAGCTCTGTATTTGACCCAATATTCCTGAAAGTGGATCATTCTTCCATCGGCCTGGACATATGTAGTGCATGGAGTATCAGACATGGGAAGGATGGTTACGTTGAGACCAAGTCTGTCTCCAATCTCTTTGGTGGCCTGTGTCAGAGTGAGGCCGGAGTGAAGGAGCTCTGCCCGCAAGAGGTTAACAGCACGATCACGATCTCCGAGAGAGAGATAGCAGTCTGATGCACCAAGGGACTTTAAGAACTCGTGTGTATGAAACGTGTCATCAGCAATACCCCACCATGATGTGGTGTCAAGAAGGTCTGCAAAGAGGTATAGTACGGTATCGATGTCTGGAGTCAGGTGCCCCTGCTGATACCACATGTCTTCACCGGTGTTGACAATTACAGTAATATTACTGTCAGGAAACAAGAGGCGGGCTCCACGAAGGAGTTTTGGAGTGCCAGTTCCTCCTGATAGGAAGGTAATCATACTGTTACTTTTTTCATTGTATGGGAATATATGCTGCGAAGCTAAGTGAGGGTGAGTTCAAAGCGTAACTACAATGTACGCAATAATACTGCGAAAAAGGAGCTGAAGTTTCAATAACCACTTGCACAAGCACTGCGACAAGCAACTGTCCTGTTTGTTTCCATCTCACCGGGAAGCCTCTCGGTAATAAATGTGATGTATTGATATAATTTGTGGTGCAAATGGATTATATTCCACTTTTATGTGCTATAATGCTATTTATTGGAAAAATGCACATGGGGAATGTGAGTTTTAGAGGTGCCCCATTCCTATTATTCATGATGCGACATGATGGCAGCGTGCAGTATAGTTATAGGAGATGATAAAATGGAAACATTAGAAGAAAGAGAATTTGAAGAAGTCCCAGAAATCATCAATGCGAGTGACCATCACATGGCACTTGTTTTTCTGCTCGACACATCTGGATCTATGAGTGGAGAACCAATCAAAAATCTGAACGAGGGTTTGAACAGATTTAAAACTGAAGTCTGTAAAGATAAACAAACCCGTGACATCTTGGATGTTGCTGTTATTGAATTTAATAACATGCACAGGGTAGTGCAAGAATTTTGTCCGATCGAATATATGGAATCTGTTGAACTAAAAGCGACGGGTTTGACAAATATGGCATCTGCCATACAAGCTACGCTTGATATGGTCGATGAACGATCAAAGCTCTACAAGCGTACCGGCACAGCACCGTACAAACCCTGGGTCATGTTGCTCTCAGATGGTGCTCCAACCGACGACATTACCGCTGCCATTGTAAGAATTAAGGAGATGGAAGAGAATGAAAAAGTAAGTTTTCGTTCTTTAGGCGTAGGGAACTATGATCCTCAGATTTTACATGCCTTATGCGGCGAGAAGGTTCTGAAGTTAGAGGGTACAGATTTTACAGGGTTTTTTGATTGGGTAAATAAGAGTATGCGCTCTGTTTCACAGAGTACTCCCGGTGAGAGGGTAAAACCTGTACCCCTTGGAGAGGATCTTTCCATAGATAAACTGCCTGATTGGGATTGAAGAGTCAGCAATATGCATATGGGATGGAATAAAATCGTGTTGTTTGTGATTTACATGAATTCAACCCTATTTCGGGAGAAAATCATAACATGATACATACATATGGAATAACGCAGAAAGGCGCTTATCACGTAAAGCATAACACTCCCTGTCAAGATGCGCATAAGATCGTTGCCCACACTGATGATATCGTTATAGCGGCTGTAGCTGATGGGCTTGGAAGTGAAGAACACTCAGATATTGCTTCACAAATAGCAGTAGAAGTATCCACTGCGTACCTGTCTGAACACATTACTTCTTCCAGCACTTTTGAAGAAATATGTGATGTGATAGAGAGCTCTTTTAGATTAGCGCAAAATAAGATCGAAAAAGAAGCAAGATATAACGAGCACGGGGTTGAACAATACGATACGACCCTTACTTTGGCTGTTGTAATCGGTGAGACATTGTATTATGGTCACTCCGGTGACAGCGGGATTATTGTACTCACCGATGCAGGGCTATATGAACAAGTGACAGAACAGCAGCGAGATGAGGAAGAACGTGTATTTCCTTTGTTTCGTGAGGACATGTGGATTTTTGACAGATTTGAAAAAAAAGTAGCCTGTGCTCTTTTAGCAACTGATGGTCTGTTTGAAACATTGATCCCAATGTGCTTAAGAAATGATCCTGTCGAGATTTACGTCGAGCTTGCACGTTTCTTTATGGATAACAGGCGCTTGCGCATAGATGAATTGGGAGAGGATGAAGTAAGATCACGGATTGAACAGTTTGTTGACGGTATACCCGCTGAACAGGTTGATGATGACAAAACTATTGTTGTGCTCGTCAATACCGATGTTTCATATGTGCTTGATCCGGATGAATATGCTGATCTGCCAGATGTTGGAGAGCGTGAAGAAGAACGAAAGAAGAAGGTAAAAGAGGAGCTGTACCCACATCTCTTTCGTGACAAAAAGCGTGACGATGCAACAGATGTCTCCTTGCCGATGAGTACTGCTAAACCAGGTCATGCCACAAAACAACAGCAATTAGATGCTTCTTCTGATGAAGAAGTGGGGCAAAGCTATGGAACAAACATCGACTGACGGATAATGCTCAACAGGGAGATGCCGAGGCACAATACAATTTAGGTTTGTGTTATGACAATGGTGACGAAGTTGGGAAAGATGAGAAAAAAGCCGTAGAATGGTATACGAAAGCCGCAGAGCAAGAAAACACTTATGCACAAAACCGGCTAAAATCCCTCAAACCAATTATTTCAGTTAATTAACGATTACAACCCATTCGGAGAAAAGATGGCCAAACACAAGAGATGTTAGCCCTTCTAAAAAAAATCTGATTCAATCTGAAAAGAAAAGATATGGAATTCACTGGATTACATGGAACGAAGTACCAACTCGATTCAAAACCTCTTATAAGTGGAGGGGAGGGCAGTATCTATCACGTTACTGACGGAGGAGATAACAAAGTTGCCAAGATATATCATGCTGACAACCTCACACCAGTTCTTGAGAAAAAACTCATGTTTATGGTGGCAAACCCCCCAGAATCCAATGTTTTGAGCCAGATAGCATGGCCAAACGATCTTCTGTATGATTCAAGCGGGAGATTTTGCGGCTTTGTCATGCCTAAACTGAAGATAATGGGTGAACTCCGAGAGATCTATCAATACCCACCCTCTCTCAAGGCTGCTTTTTCATTAAAGGACAAAATAGTCATTGCTACAAATATTTGCAGAGTTATAGATGCTGTACACAAGGCTGGTTATGTTTTTGGAGATTTCAATCCGAACAATATTGCTATTTCCGCTTCAGGTCAGGTTGCCTTTTTAGATGTGGATTCATACCATTTTACAGATCATTCTTCGGGCACGACATATCGTTGTAATGTCTGTGCTGACGGATATGCAGCCCCAGAACTGCTTGAACGTTGTGCTGACCACGCGGCGAACTGCCCGGCTGATAGTAAAGAACTGTATGCAAAAACGCCGCTTCCGACTTTTACAAAGGAGACGGATTATTTTGCATTATCTATTCACATCTTCAAACTCCTGATGAATGGCTATACTCCATTCGGCGGAATTACTGAGACTGTTTCACCATCAAGTGCATCTCCTTCTGTTGGAAATACAGCGATTCGCCGCAATGAATATTGTTTCAGACCCGGATATAAGCCGCTGTCAGCTGCAGTACCTCCTCTTGGCGTTTTTCCGCAGGAAATAGCAGATTTATTCACACGAGCTTTTTTGGTTATACGTACTATACATCCAAACGAAAGACCATCCCCGCGTGAATGGTATGAGGCTTTGCAATCATATCATGGAACACTGATTCAATGCTCACAAAATCCGTTGCATTACTATGATAGGAAAAACAGAACATGCCCGTTTTGTGAAGCTGACAGGAAGTTCACAAGCCAGAGTGGAGTACCAGTTCAACCAATCAAACAAACATCCAGTAGCAATGCTCCTTCATCGAATGGAAATGATACATCCAGCAGCGATACTTCTTCATCGAATGGCAATGATACATCGTTGCATAGCTATGATTTTTCATTGGATAGCGGTGATAAAGATTTCCAAGATTTGTTAGCAAATGCCGAACAAGGCTACGCTGGGACACAATACAATTTGGGTGTGTGTTATGGCAATGGCATTGGAGTCGCGAAAGACGAGAAAAAGGCCGTCTACTGGTACACAAAAGCCGCCGAACAAGGTTATGCTATTGCACAAAACAATTTGGGTCGGTGTTATGACAACGGCATTGGAGTCGCGAAAGACGAGAAAAAAGCAGTAGAATGGTACACGAAAGCCGCTGAACAAGGTTATGCTGGGGCACAAAACAATTTGGGTGTGTGTTATGGCACTGGCAGTGGAGTGGAGAAAGACGAGAAAAAAGCTGTTTACTGGTATATGAAAGCTGCTGAACAAGGTTATGCCTACGCACAAATCCAGTTAGCAATCCAAGGTCTTCTCCAGAGCCATCAAGTAAGGTGATGCAGCCGCACAAAGTTATGTGGGTGTGTATTATGAGGACAGCATTGGAGTGGAGAAAGACTATGAAAAAGGCATCTCCTGGTATACGAAAGCCGCCGAACAAGGGAACACCGATGCACAAACCCAGCTGCAATTCCTCAAAACAACCATTTCTGTTCAGTAAAGATTACAATGCATTCGGAGAAAAAATATTAGGCACAAGAGGTAGTAGCCTTTAAACGTTCATCAGTGTGTCCAAA
>WRER01000084.1 GCA_009779205.1 Methanobacteriota archaeon
AGAACACGGATATAATCCCATCATTCATATGCAGTAGGACTTACGCAAAATTGCCCATTCGTAAGTCATAATAGATTATTAAATCACTTCAATTAAGTATTTTAAGTTGGCAAAAGTTTAAGTCATCTTGACTTTTGCGTAACTCCTATTGCGTAACTCCTAAGCTATATTTCACACCCTTTCAATGAAAAAAGAGAGATTTTGTGTTTTTTGAGACTTTAATGTTCAGAAAACAAAGTAGTTATAATATTAAGCGGGATTTTGGGTACCATTTGTTGTATGATGCTATACAGAATATCCAAGCATGCCAAGCAACCGTCGTGCCCAGATAAGCTTTTTTCGTTTCACTGGATCTACTTCTTCATCATCAAGATCAAATCCACATAGTGTAACTTTTTTTGCTCCAAGTGCGTGTGCGAAAAACACTGCCCTATCCCCATCACTGAATCCTCCAAAATTATGCACATGGGAAAAGGGCTGAGACTGCGTTGTGCAGATAATCGGCCCTGGACATAATGGAACAAATGATTGAATTTGTGCTATATTATCACCATGAGCATGAATAACCAGGATCGTCTTATTTTGATTCATGGAGAAAATCCTCTCTTTTGCATGGCATATTCCATCAAGATCCGTTACAATAATATCTGGCGTCAAGCCTTCTGCATGTAACTGAAGTGCTGCCCCATCTGCTGCAATAACCGTTCTACGCTCGATTTCAGTGTGAGATAGGAAAAGTGCATGCCAGTCATCTAATAAACATGGAGCATTTCCGCATACGATAACCTCTTCGGCGCTTGAAATGTGTGTTCGTGCTTCATGAAGAGCATCACACTGGGTGAGTGATGCAAGGATCTGGGCTGATCTCTCATCATCAGCTCGGCTAAAAGAGAAAGAGGAAAGAATTTCAGTGTAAATCGGTTCCCATTCAGCGAAATTCATTAGTATTCAGTATTATCTTCTAACAGTCCAATCTGGCGATACAGATTCTGCAGCAGTGGTTCAATCACAAGCTCCAACAAAACCTCTTTGTCCCGAACCAGCGAGAAGATTGAAAGTGGGATCGATGCCGCAGCCATTGTTACATGACCTCCTGCATCGCCAATGCCTCCAAATGTTTCAGACATAACAGCTCCGAGATTTAATCGCACATCTCTGTTTCGTCCTGACATAATAATTGCTTCATCAGTAATACCATACACAATGGAGGTGGTAATCCCTTCAAGACTTAATAACAGATCAGCAGCCTGTGGCAATGCATCTCGATTTCTTACATACCCAACATTTGAAAATAAATATCCACTCTTTGTTTTTCTGTTTATTATCGCATTGCCCAAAATATCCATAATCTCATGTGAATACTGTGGCAATATGATCTTATCCAACAGATCGGCATCTGTATACTCAAGCAGAAACGCTGCATTCATGAGATCATTTGGTGAAAGATTGCGGTGAAAGTCTTTTGTATCTGTTTTTATTCCATAAAGCAATGCAGTTGCTAACTCAGAATTGGGCGTGATATTCAGGGCTTTAATGTATTCCGTTAATATACTCGCACATGCACCATACTTTGGACGAATATCAATAAATGCTGCATTCGGGGTAATATTCTTCTCATTATGATGATCAATGATAATATCTACATGGGTATCGCGTGAAAGACCATTATTGATCCCAGGTCCTCCACTATCTACAAGTGCAATATATGTACATTGGGCTAGGATGTGTGTTTTCAATCGCTCCAGCTTCAGATCTAATAGATTCACAAGGGCTCTATTTTCCTGATATCCAATCGCTCCATCATATAGTAATCGAACTGTTAAATTGGGATTTGCCATATGTGCCAACGTTGCAAGTGCGAAGCCACAAGAAATGCCATCAGGATCTGGATTCGTATGCAACACAATGCCAAGACTCCCTGTCCATTGTTCCAAGATTTGCATCAGTTTTGAACCGTTGCCCTGGGATCGTAGCTGCTCAAGGCTGGAGTATGTAGCATTCGCAACGACCTCCTGAGGATATATGACGCTGTCAGCTCCTGCTTCAGCGAGTTCAGTTTTATTTATTGGATCATTTGCTCGTGCGATGATCTGTGCAGAAGGGAGTGCTTTTTGTGCCCAGATCACTCCTGCCCGATTTGCTTCATGGTCGTCTGTGACAAAAAACACCACATCAAACAATCCCAGTTCAGAGAGCTTTTCTTCATTTGCAATATCAATACAGAATGTTTCGTAGTTCTGTGCACGAAGCTCCTTCACTCGTGAAGGATCATTATCAAGACAAGTACATGAAATATTTTCACGGCGCAATCGCTCGAGTATAAGAAATCCTACGCTCCCACATCCACATACAAGACAGGAAAATTCTCCAGCTTCCTGAGACATTGGCATTTGCATATGGGTACCTTATTGGTTACGCGGAGGTAAAAATGAGTTTGGGATAGATATTTATGCGAGTAGCGAGAAAAATGTAGTGCAATACTTAAATGGGCTTGTAGCTTAGCTGGCAGAGCGACAGACTCTTAATCTGTAGGTCAGGGGTTCGAATCCCTTCAGGCCCGTCCTTTTCTTCTATTTCAAATACATAAATGATTCATATGTATATTTTATTTTCATATATATAGAATCGGAGTTACACAAAAAACAATTAATGCTTAAATGGTTGCGAATATTAAACACTTTACCAAACCGATTTACTAAGACGTTGTAATTGATGAAGATACAATTTAGCGTAACTCCTATAGAAGTAAATTTTGGTTCTAATCGTACAAACATTGCGTTTTACTTGAGTAAAATTAGAAAATGAGATGCTGATATGGGGATTCGAACCCCAGTCCTCGGCGTGAAAGGCCGAAATGATTGGCCGGACTACACTATATCAGCACATATTATATTTCTTGCTACAGGATGCTGATATGGGGATTCGAACCCCAGTCCTCGGCGTGAGAGGCCGAAATGATTGGCCGGACTACACTATATCAGCACTTGTGCTATAACATATTTACAATACACTCATAAAAAGATTTGTTTTATGGCTTTCTCTAATTCTCTAGCCATTCTATTTTCTTCATTATTGTCATGTGATCTCTACTGAATCGGAGTACCTTCTCGTGCGACAACAGTCTGAAATATCTCCATGAATTGTCGCGTAATTGGACCCGGCATACCTGTTCCAATCTTTCTTCCGTCAATAACTGTAACAGGTGCGATCTCGGCAGCAGTTCCTGTGACAAATACTTCATCTGCAGAATAGAGATCGAAGTATCCAGCATTTCGTTCAATAACTTCAATTCCGAGTGATTTTGCCATCTCTAATGCAACAGCACGAGTAATTCCGCGCAAATTATTCAATGTGGGCGGTGTTATGATAGTGCCGTTCTTAACTATGAAAATATTATCTCCCGCACCTTCTGAAAGGTACCCGTTTGTATCAAAAAAGATCGCTTCATCTCCACCTTTGTACGTGGCCTCGATCTTCCCAAGGATACTATTCAGATAGTTAAGACTTTTTACATTTGGAGGCATCGATTCAGCAGGTACTCGGCGGACTGAAACGCATACTCCAGTCAGACCTTTCTCATAGAGATCACCGTACATCGCACCCCATTCAATTGCAATCACGACAACTGTCGGCTTTGGACATTTCCGTGGATCAAGGCCTAGATCTCCTGGGCCTCGTGAAACGATAGGACGGATATAGCAATCTGTCAGGTTATTCTTCTTGCAAACTTCAATAATCGTCTTGGTCATCTCTTCTTTTGTGATTGGAATCTGAAGGTCAATTGTTTTTGCAGAATCATACATTCTGTCTACATGTTCTGCAAGGCGGAATATTTTGCCATTGTACGCACGAATTCCTTCAAATACGCCATCTCCATATAAAAATCCATGATCAAATACAGAGATCTTTGCTTCATTTCTGGGAACAAACTCACCATCGAGGTAAATCAGAAGATTTGATTCCATAATGTAGTACTATCCATTTCAAAAATAGATGAAGTCATCGCTTCGACACCTCCATATAGCGCCTGCAATGTTCAACAAAGCTCTGAAAAAAAGAAATTGAGGGCACCGGGTGCAGATGTGTGTATCCTGCCATCACTGAATTTGTAACGAGTCCATCATGCACCCCATCAATTCCAACTCCTCTCTCGACTTCTATCCCATACAATGGCTCTGTTGGTTTAATGTCAGAGTAATGAAATGCATGACCGTATATGGGATGTTCCCCGAATGGACAATGAATTGACGTTTTTCCAACAATATACCGTACGATCCTTCGCGCTGGAATGGAAACAGCTCCGTGTACAATATCACACAATGCATACCTCTCTCCCTTTGAAAGTCCTTGAAAATCTTCTGCTACCTCAAGAGAAGATGCCAGATAGATAAGCCCACCACATTCTGCGTATATCGGAACACCATTTTCTGCCGCTATTCGAAGCCCTTTATACATGCTTTCATTTTCAGATAGGGCGGTGGCGTAATACTCTGGATAGCCTCCTCCAAAGATAAATCCATCAGCATTTCCAATTTTTTGAAAGCTATCATGTACTGGCGAGAAAAAAAGGAGGTTGCAACCGTTGCAGTGAAGAATGTCAAAAAGATCAGGGTAGTAAAAATTGAAAGCCTCATCATATGCAATTGCGATTGATATCTGACGCTTCCCGGCAGTCATTTCTGGCATAAATACAGAATATGAAGGAGTATGGACGGAAATTTCGCGTGCACAATGTTCAACCTCGTCAATATCAATATGTGGTAAGAATCGGTTTGACAGATCTGTTATTATGGGTGTGGCATTTGTTGTATTTGCTGCATTTGCTTCTGTATATGGAATTAGTCCAAGATGTCGCATCGAGAGTTCTGGGACCTTGTTACGTGGGATGGCGCCAAGTACAGGAATATTGCAAAAATGCTCAATTGCCATCTTTGCTTTTTGAATGTGGCGCTCTCCTTGTACATTATTTAGAATTACACCAACGATCTGTAGATCTGGATCAAGCGCCTGAAAGCCAGTAACAAGTGCTGCTGCACTGCGGGTAATACTGCGTGCGTTTACAACAAGAATGATTGGAACTCCAAGGATCTTTGCAATTCCGGCAGTACTTCCTGTATCCAGTATTGGGTCCGCTCCCTCATACAACCCTCGGACCCCTTCGATAAGTGCAAAATCTGCATCTTTAGTGGCATGTGAGAAAATATCCTC
>WRER01000085.1 GCA_009779205.1 Methanobacteriota archaeon
CTCACGGCACAGGAAAGTCAGCAGCAATTGAGGCGACACTTTCTCAGATGTTTAGTGTTTCATCTGTCTCAGAGACCCTGAATGTAACAATTATCCAGACCGCTGATCTCATCGAGGGAAGAAAGGCATACTTTGAGAATGATGAACGTTTCATGCATATCTATAAAAAAGATGCTTCATTTCTTACAAATGTGAAGCACATCATTAACTGGTATGCAGGAATAAAGCCAATTGACGCTGCATTTCGCGTCATTGTCTTTGAAGATGCACACACACTTCCACATGATATTCAACATGCACTGCGCAGGATTATGGAGCAGTACAGTGAGACATGCAGATTTGTATTCTGTACCAGAAATGCTTCGATTCTTATTTCTCCGATTCAATCGCGTTGCCTCCTCCTTTATTTTGAGCCGATTTCTGAAGATTGCATTATTTCTGAACTTCAAAGAATACTAAACATAGAAAAACAAGGGGACGTTTCACTATCTGATGACGATCTGTTATTTCTTGCAAAGCGTGTTCGTGGCGATCTTCGCAGAGCCATTATGTGTGCAGAGGTTATGGTAACAACAGATGGTACAGTAACACCAGATGATCTCGATCGTGATGAGATCTCACTCCTCTGTCAGGCTATGTTTCAGGCGATAATGGAGCATGACAGAGATGGTGCCGAGGAACGACTGCTTACACTTATGGCAGAACATGGTCTTTCTGCCCGTGAAGTTTTAAAAGAATTCATGCAAACAATCCGCTCTATCTATAACCATCCAGATATTGTACGGCGTGTTGCAGAGGCAGATGTCATGTTAACACATGCTTCAAATGAGTACGTGCAGATGAATGCGCTGCTGGCAGAGCTTTCATGCTGTTCATTTGAAGCTGTCTAACCACAGCCTCAATCTTTCATCTTATTTTCGCGAACTCAATCGAATGCTGTTAACCTAAATGCCGCAAAAATCAGCATGACTTAAACTTTTTCCAACTGAAAATAATTAATTAAAGTGGCTTAATATGTCATTATGATATACAAACGTGCAATTTTGTGTAAGTCCTATGAAGATGATGAGGTTGACATTCCCAATGCGTGTAAAGATAACATATTTGATAAGGATCTTGGCTAAAATATTGGCTTTGGATTGTTCCTCATTCGTGAGATCTTTTCACTAACAGGGATGGAGATGAAAGAATGTGGAATACCTGACCGAAGTGCTCGGTTTGAGATGGCAGTTCCAGCTGGGTATTGGAAGTGGTAATGTACCCGCCTCCTGCTGCGGCAAGTAAAACCAAGAATCCACGGCCTTTAGGCGTGTAGAGTGTCAACGAATCAGACGATCGATTCCAAGAACTAAAATATCCTTTGCTCCTGCCAATTTTAACTGATGAATAAGTCGGTATACTTCATCTTCTTTCACAACGGCATGAACTGCAACTTTTTTCGCTTCCGTGTCATCATCGGAAAAGATGTCCATAACGGTTGGGCCTCCAATGCCTGGAAGAATCGCAACAACCTCATCCAGTCGTTCCCGTGTTACATTCATCATCATATAGCAGGAGTCTTTTGCGTGAATCACGCTCTCAAATGCAAGTTGCAGCTCAGCAATTTTCTTTTTCTTTCGCTGTAACGAACCACGATGAGCAATCAACATTGTGCTTGTTTCAAGCACGGTATCAATAATTCTCAAATGGTTCTGTCGCAGTGTCGTTCCAGAACTTGCAATATCAGTAATTGCATCAGCAATACCAAGATATGGTGTAATCTCACATGCACCACTTACTGATGTAATCTCTGGATGAACTCCATGTTTTTGAAAATACTGCCTTGTAATATGTGGAAATTCCGTTGTTACCCGCTTTCCACCCAGGTCTTTTGGATGAGTAGTATCTGAACTCTCCGGAACCGCGAGCACAATACTGGCCTTTCCAAACCCAAGTGAGCACAGCACAGCAACATCAGAGCCTCGCTCCATTACCATATCATATCCCGTAATTCCAAGGTCACAGACTCCTGAAGCGACATACTCAGGAATGTCAATCGGGCGGGAATAGAGCACATTCACATGAGGATCATGTGTCTTTGCCATGAGGCTTCTCCCTTCCCCCTCAATAATCCCAAGTCCTGAACGCTCAATCAAATTTTGGATCGGGACTGATATTCGCCCTTTGTTCGGAACTGCAATGCGAATTGAATCTATATTCGCCGCTTCATCAGCTAGTGTAGATGCCATATATAAAAAAGTGGATTGTCAGATTGA
This sequence comes from Methanobacteriota archaeon, assembly GCA_009779205.1. Classification (GTDB taxonomy): domain Archaea; phylum Halobacteriota; class Methanomicrobia; order Methanomicrobiales; family Methanospirillaceae; genus Methanofilum. Next base: position 2,256 of record WRER01000085.1, read on the forward strand.
TTATTAGAACGTCTGCGCTTTTCCCTGAATAATACGCTCAGTAACTGATGCGATATCAACAAGTCCGGCGTCAATGATGCCGTGAACATCCTTTTGAATCGAAGTGAATGAGGCCGGATCACGTGGAATAATACGGGCACTTGCAACCAGGGGTTTATCAATTGGTGTCCCAATCTGTGACAAAAGCCGGATCTCGATCTCTTCAATGCCGTCAACGTTTTTCACACAAGCATGAGCAAGCTCATGTGACAACACATTGTAGATCTTTCCAATATGGTTAATTGGGTTCTTTCCAGATGTTGCCTCCATACTCATTGGCCTGTGTGGAGTGATAAGCCCGTTTGCGCGGTTTCCACGTCCAACAGATCCATCATCACCCATTTCAGCAGAAGTTCCCGTCACCGTCAAAAACAAGCTGCACTCAGAGTCGCAGTCAGCAGTGTTTACTTCAACCGTAACTGCTCTATCTGTAAGGTCCTTAGCAACCTTCGTTGCCTCATCAACCAGCTTTGAGCGGTAATCAACGTATTCATCAAGGCTGCTGATGTACTTGTCAACCATCGCACAGCACAGCGTAAAGTTGATTTCATCCCCATTTCGAATGCCCATAATTTTAATATCTTGTCCATATGCAGGATATTTCGGGCGAAGTGTACTGTCGATATATGATGATATTGCCTGAATGCAATTTTCAGTCTCTGAAAAAGGAGCATATGAAACACCAAATGAGGTATCATTTGCCCGCCTGATCGCACCGGAATCTGGTTTAAACACATCACGAAGATCGGTTGAACCTGTTCCCAGGCGACAGTCTACAATGAGCTCTTTCTCAAGATTCAGTTCAGGAAGTATAGCTTGCAGATAGTCCTTCGCTGCTCCAATTGCTGTTACATCTGCTGGAAGAGCTGTTCCCTCAAATGATTTTGTTGCACGTCCAGTGAGCAGAATAAAAATTGGCTTTACTATTTTTCCGCCGCCAAATGCAGGGTGTGATTCACCGGCAACGATCTCACCCTGATCTGTATTGTGGTGCAGTACCCCTCCACACTGCTCAATATACATATTACAAAGAGCTCTGCTCACTGACTCAGCAATGCCATCTGCAATACTGTCCGGATGTCCCAAACATTTTCGCTCGACTAATTCAATTTGCTGCTGCTCAATAGGCGTCTGATTCATCGCCTCAATAATGATATTTCGTGTCATCATGTTTCCTCAAGGGACTTGCATACTTCTGTACTGTTATCTCATTCATCTTCAATAAACTTTCATCAGAACAAGAGATCCAGTGTTACCGGGCAATGATCAGACCCGGTAATCTCAGTCAAAATGGATGCAGAACGAACGGCATCTTGTAATGTCTTATACACAAAGAAATAATCAAGCCTCCATCCTACATTTCGCTCTCGTGCGTGGGTCTTGTAATCCCACCAGGTATAGTATCCGGGATCTTGCGTGAACAGACGCAGTGTATCGATAAATCCTGCCTCAATCAGTTGATCTATCCATGCACGTTCAATGGTTAAAAACCCGGATTTATGCGCATTTTCAACTGGACGAGAGAGATCTCGCTCCATGTGCGCAGTGTTGACATCTCCACAGATGACAACCTTCTCCCCTGCTTTAGCTCGCTTTGTGACGTACTCTAAAAATGCATCATAATACCGGAGTTTATATGCAAGACGTTCTTCTGATGCACCTCCATTTGGAAAATATGCTGTACAGAGGACAAATTCATCATATTCTGCAATGATTGTTCTTCCTTCCTCATCAAATTCTGCAATACCAAGGGAGGTCTGCACAGATAATGGCTCTTTTCGTGTATAAAGCGCGACACCAGAGTAACCCTTTCTTGTGGCCTGTGCAAAATAAGAAAAAAATCCAGAGACATGTGTGAGATGCTTTGGAAGATCGCGTGCATGAGCTTTTGTTTCCTGAATGCACACGATATCCGGACCTTTATCTCGCAGAAATTGTTCAAAAGTTGTGCCTTTTGCATCGATTTCTTTTTTTGCTACTGCGCGAATGCCATTTACATTCCAAGACATCAGCCTGTACTCGCTCATGTCTGATCTTTCCTGAATGGAAACTTCTTCATGAAACGTGTAGTATACATGATAAAACAGATGTTTTTAATTTCCCTTGTATGCAATAACTGCAACTTCATTAATTCTGACACCTATAACTTTCTCCATAATTAACCATAAGCAATCGGTGATATCAGTTAATTGTGCCACCAGGGTTGGCACAACTTCATCATCATCGAAAATCTTGGCAATCATGCGGACGCGACTGGAACATTCTGTTTTTGTCAAATGTCCACCAAATCATTTTATGGAGTTTTACCCGATGTTAAAGCGTCGAAGTGCTTTGATGGCATCATATGCTCTTCGATAGGTTGGCATTTCCAGCACGCCGACAGCCCCGTTGGAATTCATTGCCTCAGAAACCAATGAGAAATCAATCGTTCCTTTGCCAATATCAAGATGTTCCGGAGTAGAACCATTATTGTCATATAAACAGACGTATCGGGAGGCTCCGTCGTACAAGAATTCTTCTAAGCAATTATTCTGATGGGCATTTCCAATATCAAGAGAGAGAGGAACTATACTCATTGAAGAGAGTTCATCCGGCCTGCGCAGCAGTGCAAGATCTGTTTTCCCCGCATTTCGAACCATAAAAGTAATTCCAAGATTTTGTGCGGAGATCATCAACTCGGTAAGTGAACGAGAGAGTTGTTGTCTGGCTCGCGGAAGATCTGTTGGAAACGTAACATAGCCAGGGTGAATAATGACCTGAGCCCCAACTTCTGCTGCAACAGAAAAGCGCTGTCTGATTACATCAACTGCCGCCTCTCGTATCGGTTCGATAATACTTGCAGGGTTAATATCTAATTGCTTGAGGAAAATTGCATATTTGTAGGGATACGACTCTAAAAGTTCGTGGTTCGA
>WRER01000086.1 GCA_009779205.1 Methanobacteriota archaeon
TACATGTTCTGGCTGTACTCCAATCTCTGTACAGATGACATTTGATATTCCTTCTATCATACGCTGAATCTGTACTGTTCTTCGTCCTTCTAATAGGGTAACTTGTGCGACTGGCATAGAGTATAGTATTGGTGGTAAGAGCAGAAAAGGAGTATCATACAGAAAGCTTGTTCCTTCTTCCTTGCGTATAAGTATGAATATGGATAAAATGGTTCGTGAGCGGGCTGCTCTTGCCGTTTCTACGGTATTTCGTACGGCTGGATGGCATGTACATCCTTCAGAGTACCCGCTTGATCTGACCGCAGTGAAAAGGGATCAGACAATGGTTATTGTCTGCACATCAGATCCTGAGGAGATTGCACGCTTTCGTGCGACAAACTATACCATTCAGAATAGGGGTGTTGATGCGACATGTATCCGTCTGCTTGTTACATTTGATATCACTCAGACAGCTTCAGGATGTGTCGTCTGGTATCCTGAAGAGTTCATGCGATATGCTGGGCAGGCAGCGTATGCGAAAGTCATCGGAAAACAACTTGTTCTGACATTTCCATCGGAGGTAACTCAGGAGATGGGAAGAGAGGAACGAAAACACGATGGTGTACAAGATGTAAGAATTGACCCGCCTCGCTTCGATCCTATCATCGAAGAAAATGCAATACAAGGAGGCGAGATTACAGTACCTCATCTTCCAATTCAGATAACACGCAGCGAAGCCGAAGATCGTGCCGGAATTGCAGGAACGGTAATGCTTCAGTTTGTGCCGATATGGGCATATTCATATACATGTACTGGTGAAGAGAAGGTTTTTGACAGTATTATCTCATTTGATCGGAGTGGGAATGGTGGGATACATGCACTGAATGGACGAAATATTTCATTCAGTCCGGACGTGATCACAAGAAAGCCAGTTCCGCGAGATGTAAAAATACTCTCGGCCCGCATTACGGAAGATGAAGCACGAGAGATGGTGGTTTCCAGGGTGGTTGAAGTTCTTTCTCAGAAGGTGCAAAACCGAACGGTTTTTGGACAGACTATCTCATATGAAGACAAGCATATTGCACCACGCCGTGATCAGGTGCAGGTTACGGTATCAGAGATCTATCTGCCGGTCTGGGTTGTAAAAGGAAGTCGCACTGTGGAAATAAATGCATACACATCACAGCTTCATGGAAAGGCTGATGATGGCGCTGAGTTTATCTGATGCGTATTACTGTTTTTGCAACAGGAAAACTAACAGAACCCTGTTTTTATGATGGGGTGCAGATGTATGCAAAACGCCTTTTGGTCTGGACATCGGTGGAATGTGTTGAGTTCCCAGAGCAGCGTGGTGATACATCTTCTGATGCCGCAAGGGCTCTGCTGATTTCAAAAGAGAGTCAGAAAGTATTAGCAGCCATTCCATCAGGTGCGTATACGATATTGCTTGACCCAAGCGGGAAGATGCTCTCGAGCGAGGAATTTTCTGCATTTTTAGAAAAATGTGAGATTGAAGGACCATATCATCTTGCTTTTGTGCTTGGTGGACCGTACGGAGTCTCACTGGACCTTCGCTCAAAAATGCAGCGAGTCATTTCTTTCTCTCCAATGACATTTCCTCATCAGATGGCTCGCCTCATGCTGTATGAGCAGTTGTACCGGGCATTTTCCATAATTCGAGGTGTTTCATATCATAAATGAAAAAAAGGGAGACATTGAGATGAATGAGAGACGGGGGACATATCCTCCTCCTACTGTTACCGGTGTGGTTACCGATCGGAAGAATAGAAGCTATCTGATCTATGATCCTCCGTTTTACCGCCCTGAGTTTGAAGAGGCGTTTTTGTATATTGTAAATGAGTACTATATCCCTCCCCGTGAGATTGCGATATTTATTCCATGTGCTCTTCGAAAACCATATAGCTCAAGTCCAAGTCATAAATTGTTTCATCGGGTTATCGGTGAGGTATTAACGCCGGATCGGTATCATGTAGTTATATTTGGGACGTGCGGGGTTGTCCCCTCAGAGCTTGAGCTGATGTTTCCATTTCGAAACTACCATTACATGCTTGGAAAATGTACAGACCCCGCTGTGCTTGAAGATTTTCATGAAATTGAGACTCGGCGTCTTGTTGCATATCTTACAAAGACGAAAGATATCTACAAAAAGCGTATTGCCTACTGTATCGGACCATTTCGACGTGCAATGGAAGCAGCATGGGAAGAGTCCGGAATTGACGTCAAAATCCTCCCAACACAGCCAGTAATCGCACAGATGTATGATATTGATTGTCCATTTCCAGAAGGGAGTCTGTCGATGGAGGAATATATTTCAGAATTTTCAGCGGGGATCTCTTCCGTTGCACAAGATTCAGGGTGAAAGAGTATGAAAGAAATTTTTCGGCAGCTTGCCCATCTTTTTTTTGGAATTGTGATCTTTTTGGGATTGTTTTTTCTGCCTGATAAGGTGATGCTCTATCTGCTTTCAGGCTCGGTGTTCATTGGATTTGCAGTTGCAGATGCAGTCTCGAAAGGGTTGTATATTCCGCTCTTTTCAGAGATTATCCGTTCCCTTGAGCGTGATGTCCTTATCCCAGGATATGGAACCCTGACGTTCTTCCTCTCTTCACTATGTGTGCTTATTCTGTTTGGCTCGGCGATCGCAAGTGTTGCAGTCTTGGTTTTGGCTGTGCTTGATAGTTTTTCAACGATTATTGGAGTATATGCCGGAAAACACAAGCTGTATGGAAAAAAATCAGTTGAGGGATGTATAGGAGGTATCGTTCCTACGTTTTTAGTGCTTTTATTGCTGATATCACCTCTCCAAGCAGGCATCATTGCTGTTGTTGCAGGAATTATCGAACTGGTTTCGCCGATTGATGATAATCTGACGATTCCGGTTGCAGTGGCATTGATGATGGTTGGATTAGGGCTTGTTTAAGTTCTTTAGAATTTGAGCCAATATTCGGGAGTTCTGCTGCATTACATTGTTATTCTCTTTCATACCCAGCACGTAAAATCACGAACCAACCTCAAGACGCCAATTTTCTCTCTCCCATCCGACAACTTCAAGCATCCCCAGGCATAAGTCACGAATCTGATAACGTCCGAGACGTGAATGATATGACCACCTTCCAATAGCAGATTTATGAAATGTTGGGTCCTCGGAAAAAATGCGGGGATATTTCTCAGGAATACGTGGGAATTTTCGCTCTTCTGCCTCATACAGGACCTCAACTGTACGTTCAAGAACCTGATACCAGTACCGAACGGGCATCTCCTTGCCACGAATAATTACACGCACCGGATGCAGATGCTTTGGAATATCACCAACTCGCAGGCATTCACTATCTGCACCAGACAATGGAACACAAGCCGCACTCTTCGAAATATCCGGCCACATTTTCAGACAAAATGCAATTAAAATCTGTGACCGCTGCACGATCTGCACCTTCCTCCACATCCGAATCTGACGAATTGATTTATTCATCATTATCTGATCATGAGCATACCATCGCCGTTTCTGCTCAAAATTAGCACGAACCAGCTGGGGATTTCGAACCGTCAATGTCAGATTTCCAAGCATGTTCACACACTCACGATGAATTATGGGCCAGGAATCTCCAAGATGCGCCTTCCACCAGGAAGGTAAGTCAAGAGGCATGATATGATCAACAATAAAATCATCATCATGTTCTTCAAACAAGAGATATTGATCAACAACATCAGATTCCATCGTTTTTTCGGTCTTCAATCCATGATGAACATTTCCTCTGAAATATGCTTCAAGAGCAGTCATCACAACCCAAACAATCAGATTATCCTCGCCTTCCTTGTAAATATCTCCATGAAGTGCATCTTCAAACTCATCAGAACTTGGACAGGCATATGCAACCGGAAGTGAAGCAAGCGATGAGACAAGCAGATCACGTGAGATCTGCTCCCCCTCCTTTGGACAAAGGAAACAAAACAACTGATCATAATCCTGGCGACTCTTTTGACAGATCTCTCTTCTGACGAAATATGTCTCCAGCACAGCTGCTATTCCATCGAGCTCATCCAGTGAGACTGAAGATGAAGAAACAGAGGAAGGCTCAGGCGGATCATCAAACAATTCAACGGAAAACACAGGCATGCATGAGAAACAGTGCAGCAGATAGGGATATACAGACTCAGCCTGTAAAAAAAGAAGACGTTCGAGATGGGTTTGAATCGATGCCCAGACGGGCCCGTCACCGGAGATCTCTGATGGCTCGATCAGATAATAATAAAAGGGCGCATCATGAAGCAGAGTCCGCAATAATGAGACAATATCCTCTGATGAAGTCTCATGAAATCGCCGTCGAACAACATCAAACATCTCCCCTTTTCGGATGAATACTCCATCCTTCATAAAAAAAGCGCGAAGAAATGCAGAAACAAGATCCTGGCGGAAATTGAAGATATGTTCCATCGGTTTCCAGTAGAGCTGATATGTTTCTTCAGCAGATTCTACAGGTGTAATTTTTGAAAAAAAGAAATTGCGAATCAAATCTGCCTCTTCAAGAGGTACACCCCGATAGTTCAGAGCTTCAAACACCTGATTTGGATTTTCGTCACTGCGAAGTTCAATATAAACAAGGCAGAAATGGTTCATCAGCACATCGTACAGCGTAGCCAGATCACATGTTGTACTATCAAGACATCTCCAAAAGTACTCAAAGCATTCAATAATTTTTGAATCTGAGTCAAATGCATAATCTTCATCAAAAATCTGATAAAGCGATGCTTTATCCACACGTGTTGGAATTACAATATACGGCTCAAATCCACTCAGTTCGGCATGAAATTCATCAGATGTTCGGTCTCTCTCTCTTTTCAAAATGCGGGAAATGTGCTTCATACATGAAACAGAACCACGCTCTTTTGCAAATGCCCGCATAACTGCAAGAAAAATCGAAACCGTCGTCATTCGCTGCTGACCATCGATAACCATCATATGATCAAATTCACTCTTTTCCTCTCTCACAACAACAATCGAGCCAAAAAATCGTTCGGAAAAGGGAAGGGAACCTTCCACCCTGCACAGATACTGTTCAGTGATATCAGACCAAAATTGGCCCCACTGGACCGAGCTCCATACATATGGACGTTGAAACAAGGGAACAACATACTGTTTTGTTCCAGTAAAAA
>WRER01000087.1 GCA_009779205.1 Methanobacteriota archaeon
GTAATAAAAATTTGTTGCCTTATATTTACACTTGTATTTCGACACTTGCACAAAAAGGATAAAAGGAGCCTCTTTTCTCATTTACTGCATGTATAAGTAATGTTTTATTATATGTGGAATCAAGTTCTCACTTAAATGGAATGGTAAAAGTGAGTGATTTAAACACAAAAAAGTGTCAGTGCACATATTTTCACGGTTTTCGTTCCTTTCGTGGTTCATTTTATAGTTTCCGAGGCAATTTAATACTATTACAAAGATCCGAGAGTATCGTCAATGCATCTATCGGTCGAAGTGTATCTGGATCTATCTCCTTCAGCCTTGAAAGTGCTGCCTCTTCCTCTGCTGAATGCTGCGTTCTCGGCTCATCAACAAGTACCATCTGCGTATACTGCTTCACCCCGATAGCTTCATCCCCACTTAATACGTGCTTTAAAACCTCTGTCGCCCGATCACAGACCTTTTTTGGAACACCTGCAAGAATCGCAACATGAATACCATAACTCCTATCTGTCGCACCCGGAATCAGACGGCGTAAAAAGACAACATCAGATCCTGTATCTTTCACTGCAAAATGCCAGTTTGAGACTCGTTTCAACTCAGATTCGATTCCTATAATCTCATGAAAATGCGTTGCAAACAAGGTCTTTGGCCCACTGGATCGCTTTCCATGCAAGAACTCAAGCACTGCCTTTGCAATACTATATCCATCAAGCGTACTTGTTCCTCTGCCAATCTCATCAAGAATAATAAGACTTCTGTTGGTTGCAGAATGCAGAATGGATGCTAATTCCCGCATTTCTACCATAAATGTACTCCGACCAGATGCCAAGTCATCGAATGCACCAACCCGTGTGCATATTCGATCAACAATACCTATTCGTGCATAATCGCAGGCAACAAAACATCCTGCCTGCGCCATAATAACTGCATGGCAGATACTTCGCATATATGTCGATTTTCCAGCCATATTCGCGCCGGTAATAATACAGATCTGGTTTTTATCGTGCTGCATCTCACAGTCATTCGGGACGAATGCCATCCCTCCAAGCACCTGCTCGACAACGCAGTGCCGGACAGAGCGAAGCAGAAGTGTTCCATCATCTGTAAGATCCGGGCGAACATATCTGAACTTATGTGCTATCTCTGCAAATGAGGTACATACATCAAGTGCAGCAAGACCCTTTGAAATCTCTTGGATCTGTGAGATATATGCACGAAGTCGCTCCACAATCTCTGCATACAGCTCCTGTTCAAGTGCAGAGAACCGCTCATCAGCAGTCACAACCTCTGCTGCAAGCTCTCGAAGGCGTGGAACAGTGTATCGCTCTGCATTTGCCATAGTCTGACGCCGTTCGTAATCCTCTGGAACAGATGAGATCTGGGTCTTTGTGACTTCGATGAAATACCCAAAAACAGCATTATACTTCACTTTCAGAGATTTAATTCCTGTACGCTCTCTCTCTTCCTGTTCCAGATCAGATATCCACTGCCTGCCATTTGTTACAATATCACGGATATGATCCAGCTCAGTGTGATATCCTTCCCGTATCATACCCCCTTTTCTGGCAAGTGCAGGTGGTTCATCTGTAATTGCCTCATCAATCAGGGTGATTGCACCTTCAGGCACACAAATCTGTATGAGTGCATCTTGAAGTGCGAGTGGGAGATCGCAGCGTGCAGATTCAAACAATGCCTGCACATGCTGTGCGGTAATCAATGCATTTTTCAGTGTTACCAGATCCCGTGGACTTGCATTCCCATAGCTGATCCTTCCAGCTATTCGTTCGATATCAGGATATCGCGATAAGTGGGCTTGCATCTCAAGCCGCGTTGGTGTATGTTCATGCAGCCAGGAGACCGCATCCAAACGTTCTTCTATTCTTGCAACATGCGCAAGTGGAATCGTTATCCAACGACGAATGAGACGTTTTCCCATCGGAGTTTTTGTCAAATCAATCGTTTCAATAAGTGTTCCAGCCTCAGTTCTATCTGAGATACTTTTTATGATCTCCAGATTGCGAAGCGCAACACTGTCAAGCACCATATGATCCGGAGGAACGCGCGCAAGTGGATGCAGATGGCTCAGATCATTGAATTGCGTCTTTCTCGCGTATGTAATCGCGGCTCCCGCAGCTTGGATTGCAGGGATAGCATTTGTGCATCCAAATGATGCAACAATCTCTTCAAAATCAATGCCATGATCTGCTGCCTGCCTGGCAAGGAGCTCATATGCAGATTCATAGGAAAATATGTCAGCATCACAGCGAGTGAGGACAACCCCATTTGCAAATAAAGCACTGCACAATAGAGTAGAATCTCCATTCGCAACAATACATTCTACAGGGGAAAATGCTGAGATCTCTGCAAGAATGGAATTGTAAAAAAAGTTCTCACAATCTTTTTCTTTCGTTTGTAAGAGATCAGGAGCTTCAATTGTTGTTGCATAGAACTCTCCGGTCGAGATCTCAAGAAATGCAATACCAAGGCTTCGTCTTTCTCTCCTGACCTTCCTCCCTCCATCATCTTGTTCTCCAGCCTTATTCTCGCATAAAGCCATTAAAAAACGAGAACGATCAGATGAGAGCAAGTTTGCATCAATAACTGTTCCCGGTGTAATGACTCGAACAACATCTCGCTTTACGACGCCTTTCGCTTTCTTTGGATCCTCGGTCTGCTCACAGAGTGCAACCTTGTATCCTTTCTGAATCATGCGACCGAGATATGTCTCAACCGCGTGGTGTGGAACACCTGCAAGAGGAATAGGATCTCCATTTATCATCTTTCCCCTGGATGTCAGGGTGATTTCAAGTTCACGAGCACATATTTCTGCATCTTCGTAAAATGTCTCATAAAAATCACCCATTCTAAAAAAGATAATACAATCAGGGTACTGTTCTTTTGCAGCATAGTATTGCTGCATTGCAGGAGTAGCCTTTTCGCGTTCTATATCTGTCATACAAGGAAACTAGATAAGAGGTGTTGGCCCTCTTTCCTGTACTGGCAATGTTGCGTTTGTAACAACGAGTTGGCGGGAAATATCTATGAGGCGTCGAAGGAGGATCTCTTTTCCTTCTTTTGTTAATACAAATACGGGGACGCCAGTTCCTGCTTGCATGAGGGCTTTTTTCCCGCATATCTCACGAATTGTCTTTGAGGCACAACCTGTCACCAGATCAGCGTGTGATGCAAGTGCTGTTGCTTCTGCGTCAGATGATCCTGTTGAATGCACTCCAATGACAACAGCGTCAGGGCAGATCTTTTTGATCTCTTCAGCATCACTTCCAGACACAACAGTCACTGCCGGCTTTGTAAATCCTTTTTTTAGTGCAAGTTCCACACCATCGACTGCATTTATTCTGGCAGTATGTGGATCAAGTACATACCCTCCACCAGCGATGATACCCTCAATAACTGATGCATATGGGACTGTTTTTACAAGTCCAGACATTCTTCCCCCAATACCTTGTGCCATGCGTGGGTCTGTTACGATAACCGTGCCTGCTCCGTCACAGGCGATGACTGCAGCATCGATGAGGACCTTACTTTGTTCTCCAAGAGCTGATGATATGATCTCTGATGCTCCAAATCCAACAAATGCATCATCTGAGTACAATTCTCTGTCTGGTGTACACATGCCAAATGTCTGAATTCGCATCTCGATGTTTTTTGCAACTGCATCTGGGCGGATCTCTTCGACAGGCACAGCAAATCGCTTGGCAAGTGGACAGTCCTGGATTATTCCCTCACTGACCTCTGCGACCTTGCCATCTCGAACAACTACTCTGCACTTTCCTATGGCCTCAATAATGTGTTCATCATTGCTCAACTGATTGTTAGAACTCGTAGTGGAATTGTTTGTCATGGTATCTCTCAAAAAAGAATTATGAATTCGAATGAAACAGAATTTGGTATCAGATTATGCTATCTGATACGAGCCAATACCACCCTGATAGTTTAGGGCATTGACTGATTTCTTGTAGCTCATTTTTCCTGTAGAATCAGGGCCGAGAGATAACAATACCATTTGTGGCGTTGTTGTGGATCCAATCGGCTGTGAATCAATGAAGAGGCTTGTATATTGATCTCCTGCTGGAATTCTGATTGCAAGCGTGGACTTGTAACTGTCAAACCCTCCTATGCGTACGCTGTTTATCGATCCTCGTGCAATGAATATATTATTCACGATCAATGTCACATCAGCGAACTGGAAATCATGAAGTGCATTATTTATGATATATATCTGTCCACCTTGTGATCCATCATTTACAATGAACTGCACGATATCTCCAACCTCAAAGTCTACGTTCCTGCCAGCTATCTTTACAAAACTCGGGCCTTGTAATACTCGAAGTGTGATGGATCCCTCATCAACAAGATATCCGGTTCGACTTTCCGATAAAAAGACATCATGCAGCGTTGGTGATCGAATAGTTATATATTCGTCTTTAATTTCTTTGCTCGCTCCATATGCATTTGTTACAATAAGGCCAACTGTGTAGACTCCCGGATTTTGATATATGTGGAATGGATTCTTTTCACTTGCGGCTGCACCGTCTCCAAAACTCCATTCCCAGTTCCTTGGCGAACCTGTTGAGAGGTCCGTAAAGACAACAGTCAGCGGAGCGTATCCATCTGTTGGATCAGCAAAGAATTCTGCTACCGGTGGTGATCCAATCGTGATGAATCCTTCAATTTCTTTATAATCGGTGTGATATTGGTTTGAGGCTCGCAGGCTTACATCATATGATCCTGGCACGAAATAGGTGTGAATTGGATTTTTCTGATCAGATGTCATTCCATCTCCAAAATTCCACAGATATTGGGAAGGAGCGCCCCGTGAGAGATCCCAGAACTGTACCGTCAGTGGTGGGTCTCCAATTCTGACATCTGATGAAAAATCAGCAGCAATGGGAATAAGAAGATTTGCATCTTCTTGTATGACTTCTATTGTGGTTGGTTCAGGTGTTGGAGAAAATGTTGCAAGGGTGACAACCTGAAGTGGGGCCAGTTCTACTTTTTCGGGAGGTGCAAAGCTGACTCTATCTTGCAGCAGCTCCTTTTTGTTCCGCTGTGTTAACGTATATACTTCAACAGTCCGTATCTGGTTGGCATGTGGGTAC
>WRER01000088.1 GCA_009779205.1 Methanobacteriota archaeon
AATATCTCTTGCTATTTTCCACTTTGGTGATATCATTACTGCAATGGCAAACACGGCAGCAAATAATAATGCTGAAAATGGTGCAATCAGAGGGGCAGCGATCGCCATCTGCTTTAATGTTCCACTCTTGTTTTGATAGATAGTTTCCTTGTTTCATCAGAATTGATCTTCCATCTTCATGGCGAAATATAGCACTGATTTCAGGAGAGATTGGGAGTTCGATGTTTTGTTTTCCATATGTACATCCAGATCCGATCTGGACTCCATCTATTAGACATGATTCGGGCGGTTGCCCTGAACAGGAGACGATGGCAGACAAAGCAAATGGATTATTGTCAAAGTGATTCAGTGCATAGCGCCCCATGCGGTATCCAAGAACAATAAATGGACCAAGATGTCCATGGAATTTTGCGAGTTCTTCGACTGAGTACTCACGAGGGAGTTCCATATATTTACAGTCGCCATGCCATTTCATAGCACTAATTATTTACAGTTATACTATTAAAGGCATGCGTAAATGGTATATCTTTTTTTAAATTTTGTATTACCAAGTTCATAGAACTAAAAATTGTTAAAAAAATTAATGTATTTCAAACCATATCATCATTCTTCCCTCTTTTTTTAAATTGCTTTTGTGAATTAGTCCTTTACAGGTAATTAATTTCCTGAAGTATGTTTGATAGATATGAAATATTTCACTAAAATTTGAAATTTAAATAATATCCGTGTTACTATTTTTCTGTTCAATCATACTATTTTATATCTAAAACTATCGTATGATATATATATGAAAGTAACAGTAGTATCGTGTATACTTCTTCTGACACTTGGATTTCTCGTGCCCGGCGTGGCAGCTGTTGATGTCATTACAACGATGCCAAATCTCTGGGATGTGGCCGGAGAAATCGGTGGAGACTCAATCACGGTGATGTATGTCGCTCCCCCTGCAGCAGTTCACATTGCAAGTGATACCATAGACGCATTTCTTCAGCAGAACAGTGAGTTTATTGAAAGCGCAGATGTCTTCTTAGGACAAGGTGGAGGGATGGATGAGACTATTATCACAAAAGTTACTGATTTTCGACTAAAGAATTTTGAACTGGATACTGAGTGGTTTTTGCTGAGCGATGTCACAGAGAATGAGGTTTCAAACATCAACATTGCATATGATAATCCAACGGCACTGAAAGGTTACAGTGCCGGAGTTGCGTACCTCCTTTCACAGGCTGATCCTACAAATGAAGAACTTTATCAAGAGAATCTTGAGAAGTACATCGCAAAGATAGATGCAGAAACAGCTCTCACTGGTAAGGAAAAAGAACTGTTATCAGAAATTCCAATTATTGCCCATTTTAGAATTCAGAATCAGGCTGTCAACTGGCTCGGCATGAACCCGATTGATACCTATCCTCAGCCAACTGCTGTCATAACTCTCATTGATGAGATCCATGCAGACCCTAGCAAGTACAAAGAGATTGCTTCTGCTTCTCCAAGTGGAAAGATCTTTGTTATTGAGAATAGCGTTGCAGGATCACAGATGGCAGTCGGTATTCATGAAGCTCTGAAAGATGTAGGAGTTCCAACTGAACGTATTATCTTTCTGAATCTCCCAAAAACAGAGCCAAGTGTTGATACAATCCTTGAATACTATGCTTATAACAAGGATCTGATTCTCTATGAATTAGGCTATGAAGAGGCTGAGTAAGCTTCTATTACTTTTTTCCTTTACGTTCACCGAGACATCATCTGCTCTATCCCTTTGGTATCATTGATATATTTTGCAATGTAGCTATTCACCTCTCAGGACGATGAATGAATAGTCACTTTATTAATACAGATAAGTCTTAATACTATAATATAGTATGAAGAAAAATTTGTTTGTTACCACTTTTTCTGTGCTTCTTTTATTTTTGAGTGTGGGAACTCTTTGCAGTGCGGATATCACAGATATCACCTTCACTGATACCAGTGGAAATACCATTACCCTGCCTGGTATTGCAGAGCGGGTTGTCTCCCTGAACAGCGATGTTACTGAGGTTATGATTGCGCTTGGTGTTGGAGATCGTGTTATTGGTGTAACAGACAGTACCCTAAGAGATGATACACTCATGGCACACCTGCCTCAGGCAGTTAGTGTTGGAACATGGGACACGCCAAGCCTCGAAAAAGTACTTGAACTACAACCAGATGTCGTTATCATATACTCAAGTTCACGGCCAAAAAATGCAGACATCTTTGAAAATGCAGGAATCAAGCTGGTTGCACTTGACTGTTATCGTATCACAACATTAGAAGATGACATTACTGCACTTGGTATTATGATGGGTGTCGAAGCAGCGGCAGCAGAATATATTGAGTTTTTCAATAAATGGAAAAATATAATTCGCGAACGTGTTGCAGACATTTCAGATGCTCAGAAACCAACAGTATATGTCGAAGGATATACTGAGTATTCAGCACAAGGTGCAGGCAGTGGGATGGATCTCATGCTTGACATTGCAAAAGGTGAAAATATTGCAGCATCTCTTGGAGAACAATGGCCAAAAGTTACTCCTGAATGGGTATTGATGCAAAATCCTGATATTATCATTAAGGTGTGCACTCCAACTAGAGAGGTAACAACAGAACATATTTGGAATAGTGTTATGACACGCGAAGGATTGGAAGTGTTACAGGCTGTGCAGCATGAAGATGTGTATATCATAAATGGAAGGCTGGCATACGGCCCACGTAGTATTGCAGGACTTATATATATAGCAAAAGCACTTCATTCATCTGTATTTGAAGACATTGATCCATCTGATGTCTTATATGAGTACAATGATCGCTTTGTATCTGGAACGAGTGAATTGGATTACTATTCACCATATCTGTAAATCACAATGACATATGTTAGATTCCGACCATAATTCAACAACTCATTATTTTCATAGTCGAAAAAGAAGTTTCACTGTGCTGTTTCTATTCATACTGCTTCTTTTCATTTCTTTTGTGTATGCACTTCATGCAGGTTCTTATGCCATTCCACCTGAACGAGTTTTTGAGATATTACTCCAAGCCATCACAAACCCTGATAGCTCCTCTCCCCCTTCTGCTGAGCAGATTGTCATTCTTGGTTTTCGTCTCCCTCGTATTATTCTTGCAATCCTGACTGGCATGAGCCTTGCTGTTGCTGGATGTGTCATGCAGTCTCTGCTTGGAAATCCATTGGTCAGTCCATTCACACTTGGTCTCTCTTCAGCAGCTTCTTTTGGAGCTGCTGTTGGAATTGTATTTGGAACATCCTTTATTCCGTTTATTCCAGCTTTATATGAAAATGCAATCATTATTTGCTTTGCATTTATCTTTGGATGGTTTTCAATATTATTTATCTATGCAATCTCAAAGATGAAAGGAACTTCTGGCGCCACTCTTATCCTCTCTGGTGTTGTGATCGGGTATATCTTCACAGCAGGGGTTATGAGTTTGAAGTACATCACAAATGATGAAAAACTTCGTGAGATTACCTTGTGGCTGATGGGAGGAATGTGGGGAGCAAATTGGAATGCTGTGTTGATTGTAGCTCCAATCGCGATTCTATGCATTCTTTGGCTTGAATTAAAAGCATGGGATTTGAATACTCTCTCTGCTGGTGATGATGTTGCAAAGAGTCTGGGAGTAGATGTAGAACGTCTTCGCTTAACTGGTTTGCTTGTCTCCACCATTGCGGCGTCTGCTTGCCTTGCATTTACAGGTATTATTGGGTTCATCGGTCTTATGGGGCCGCATATTTCCCGTATGCTCATTGGAAATGATAATCGGTATTTGATTCCATGTTCTGCATGTATTGGTGCTGTTATTCTGCTTCTCTCTGATACTGTAGCCCGTACTATTATCGCACCAGTGGAGATTCCAGTTGGTGTCATTATGTATGTTATTGGGGGTGCATTTTTCATGTTTCTCATCCTTCGCGGGCATCATCGGGTGATTATTTAGGGGTGATGCAATGATTCTTGATGTACATGCTCTATCTGTTCGGTACGGGTCCAATCAAGTGGTGCATAATATCTCGTTCTCTCTTCAACCAAGTGAAGTGATGTGTATCATCGGTCCAAATGGAAGTGGAAAAAGTTCACTTGTGAAAGCACTTGCCGGAGTTGTAAAGCCCTATCAAGGCACACTTTTGCTTAATGGCTCTGAAATATCTTCCCATTCGAGAAAAGCAGTCGCAAAACAGATTGGATATGTACCACAAACCCTCCATTATCTCACATCAGCGACCGTACATGAGGTTGTTATCCTTGGAAGGAGACCCCACGTACAGTGGTCGCTCTCTTTACACGACCTAGAAATGGTAGAAAAAGCGATGAAACGAGTGCATGTCACACATCTTGCGAATAAACTGTTGAGTGAGACATCAGGGGGAGAACGACAGAGGGTGTTTCTTGCAAGAACTCTCGCACAGGATCCAGAGATCTTTTTCTTTGATGAACCAACCAGTGCCCTTGATATCAAACATCAAATTGAAGTTTTTTCGATGATTAAGCAGCTCGCTGCATCTGGGAAAGTTGTGCTTGTAGTGGTACATGATCTCAATTTTGCCTATCATTTTGCGGATAAAATCTTGCTCATGCATGAAGGACAGGCCGTTGCGATGGGTAAAGTAGATGATGTGATGACGAAAAAACGTATTCAAGAGGTATATGGTGTTCCGATGCAGTTTCTTGGATCTGGAAATAATAAGTACATACTACCTGAATGGGATAAAATAGAGCATTTTCACTAGGCAGTGTCATCAATAGAAATATATTATGATAGAAAATAGAAAACAAATATAAGAATGATTTTTGTAATTATTCACCACTAAGCTTCTGGTATTGGTCGGTAGACAGGCGACAGGCACGAGTAAGTAGACCACGGGAACTTCCCCCATAGCCCCTCTCAGAACCGTACGTGAAAGTCTCCCTTCATACGGCTCCCAACCATCCAGCCATTTACGCATTCCAGAATTTCCAGTGTGCAAACAATTGAGGAGCTTGTCTTGCTATATTGCTAAGCCAGTGTGCAGCCTTTTCCCTCGTACTTAGTTTCTTG
>WRER01000089.1 GCA_009779205.1 Methanobacteriota archaeon
ATTCCACCCCCTCCTAGATTTTTCACCTTTTTGATTCATTATGTCACGTTTAATATATATTCGACCAACAACTGACCTCCGTTTGTAAAAGTGCATTCGTATATCTTCTATTTCAAGAAAATAAACGATTGGAATAGAAAAATTGAAGAAAATCGCTTGGAAAATTTTATATTTGAAACACAGAAAATTTGTTTGGAGATATAATAACAAAATCTCACACCAAACCTTCAAATTTAGAAAATATGCTTAAATAAACGAAAATTTTGTGTGGCATAAAATATCGATAATAATTGAATTTGAATGTCAGAAAATGTCCTATCATTTCAGATTTCCTCTCGAAATTAGCACTATTTTCTGAAAACCGTGCAGTGTAAAATGCATTTTTACAAAATCTCGTAATTTCATCGAGGAATGGTCTATAGACCAGAGAGAAACAGATCGTTACAAGCTAAAATGAGGAGGGGGTGGAACTATTATAACTACATCCTTGAATGTGTCAATCACACATGCAGCTGAAATTTCAGTAGCGGACTGTTTTACAATCATACCGGCTGGATCGTGTATCAGGCATCTTTTGCAATGTGGTGAACGGCATGCGCTCACTGCAGAAATATGAGTGAATATATTAACTATACCCCATATATATTATGCAATGTCTGGCAAATCATATCCTGAATGGGATCGCATGATGAATGGGGAGTTATGCAATCCTGATCCGATAATTACTCTGCGTATGCGAAGAACGCGTGAAATTCTGCAACGATATAATTCCTCTTCAGAAGATCCAGCGCAGCGAAAGCGAATTCTTGAGGAACTATTTGATCAGCCACTTGCAGATGATGACCTTATCATCATTCAACCTCCATTTTACTGTGATTTTGGATTCAATATAACCGTTGGAAAGAACTTTTTTGCAAATTTTGATTGTGTCATTCTTGATTGCGGGCTGGTAACAATTGGTGATGATGTCTGGTTTGGGCCTAAAGTTCAGATATATACCCCATCACATCCGATAGATCCAACTATGCGAAGAAAGAGGATAGAATCTGCACATCCTGTTGTGATTGGCGATACTGTCTGGATTGGAGGGGGCGCTATTGTCTTGCCTGGCATTACCATTGGAGAGAATAGCGTTATTGGAGCGGGAAGTGTAGTAACACATGATATCCCTGCAAATGTAGTTGCCGCTGGAAATCCATGCCGGGTACTTCGTGAAATTTCAGCTGATGAATCATAAATACAGGACAAAACGTGCTTGTTTCTACACACACTGATATACCATGCGTGCTGATATAGTACATCTGATGAGATCGCATACTCTGCTTATCGTATTGTGTGCATGTGTTATCTGTTTTGGATTATGTACAGCCGTTTCTGGCGAGTTCAGCACTTTGGTTGCAGACGCGGATGACCCCGTAGATCTGCTGTTATCTATTCCATCTGGAGAGGGCCTGCCAACTACTGCTGCTGAATGGGCTGAGCTTGGGGACATACTTGTTGAGCTTCGGCAGGACACTGAAGCGAGTCAGGCATATGAGTATGCATTGCTACTTGATCCAACAGATGCAAAGACCTGGAGCAAGCATGGGAATGCACTTGTACGTGAATATAAGTATGAGCTGGCCCTCGAAGCATATCGGCGTACTCTTGCACTGAATCCTGATGATGCAAAGACATGGAATAGTCTTGGTAGTCTGCTTTTCCAAATGGGCTCCCTTGCAGAGGCTGTTGCAGCATTTGAAAAGGCAGTTGCCTTAGATCCTGGATATATTCCACAGAGTTCGCGTGAAACCGATGAAACCGCACAGGTGACATCAGAAGGAGAGACCGCGGAGAAAGATGCAGCTTTTCCCCTCATATTTTATATCAATACGATTCTCATTGGAAGCGGAGCAATAATCATTCTTTTCCTGTCACGTCTGAAACGAAAAGATTCTTCTTCCCCTCCTGAAAACGAGGGTTGAAGAGATATGAAACGAGATTGACATGATGCGAAGAGATATTATCTTCTTTTTTTTGTTGTGTTTGTTTGTATTCTGTGCGGGATGTATGACCGTACCTGATGCAGCAGAAGAGAGTCCAAGTGAGTCGGCACATGATCTGCTTCTTGTAGCTGCAACGATCATGCCACTGCAAGCATTTGTGGACTATATCGGTGCAGATACCATCAATACTCAAGTACTCTTACCTCCTGGTTCTGATCCTCATACATATGAGCTGACACCACGTGAACGCATGCGTGCAGAAAAAGCACATGTAATCGTCATGATTGGGGTTGGAATGCCATTTGAGGCGAGTTTTGTCTCACAAGTCAAGGGTACAAATCAGGATGTCGTCATTATTAATACGTCTCAGTCAGTCTCTCTTTTACAAGAGGAAGATGGACATGGCATTGATCCTCATATTTGGCTCTCTCCAGTGACAGCTCAGCAGATCGTGACTATGATCGCAGAGGAGCTCTCACGTGTACGTCCTGCATATGCAATACAGTATCATGAGCGTGCCACTGCATTTGTAGAGGAATTGCAAGAGCTTGACAGTGAGTTTTCAGATGTACTCTCACGTGCCCAAACAACGACATTTCTGGTCACACATCCGTCATGGGGATATGTGGCAGATGAGTACGGACTCACACAGGTTTCTATGTATGATCACGGAAAAGATCCATCTCCAAGAACAATCAAAAGCTTGATAGATACGGCTAAAGCTCATGATATTTCTGTAATCATTGCAGACCCGCTGGAAAATCAGAATGCAGCACGTGTTATCGCAGATGCAATATCTGGAGAGGTCGTTGTAATTAGCCCGCTTGCATACGAGTATGTCGATAATATGCGAAGATTTCTGTATACCATTACCAGAAATGAAGTATGATTGAAGGATAAGAGAAATGTAATGTTACTCTTGTTAAGCCGGTGGAGGGGGATGAGGGTAGAATCACAGAGCGAGATGAAAGCCAGATTCGGACGTAATCTATCTCCACATTATCCCATTAGTATTTAAGAGTACCGTTTTGATAATCCGGAGTGAGCAGATTGATATGCAGCGGTGATGATAACTGTACCTATTTGCCAAAACAGGCAGATCACGAGGTGTGCATATGCTGACTCACGACCAGATTGTACAGGCTGTTGCAAAAGCAGCAACGAAGTTTCCATTAACGAAGGTCTTGTACTTTGGGTCATATGCAGATGGCAATGCAACGGAAGGAAGTGATTTGGATCTGCTTGTAGAATTTGGTGATGATGGAACTCTTGGGCTTTTGGACATAATACGCTTAAAACACAATTTAGAGGATGATTTGGGTATAAAAGTCGACGTGGTTGAAACTCCATTAACGGAAAAAGCACAGAAGCTTCTCATAATCAGAAAAACGGTACCGGTCTATGAACGAGCGTGATGTGAATCTGTTACTGAATATAATAGATGAAGCAGAAATATTGCTTGAAATGACAAAAGGGTATGATTTGCAAAGTTTTTTGAGCGATGAAAAGACGAAACGGGCGGTTTCCATGGCATTGATTAACATAGGAGAATCCGTGAAAAAACTGAGTGAAGGATTCAAGCAAGAAAATCAAGAGATGGAATGGCGTGAAATAGCTGGTCTTCGAGATATAGCAGTTCACAATTATAGTGGGTTACATATGGAGAGAATTTTTGTAAATGTTACAAGAGACATTCCTGAGCTACTGGAACAGGTGAAGGGCATACTCAATGCTGAAGGAGTTGAGGAGTAAGGAAGGTGTGCATATGCTGACTCATGAACAGATTGTACAAGCTGTTGCAAAGGCTGCAACCAAATTCCAATTAAATAAAGTCTTGTACTTTGGGTCATATGCAGATGGCAAAGCAACAGAACAGAGTGATTTGGATTTGCTTGTAGAATTTACTAATGATGATAAAATTTCTCTTCTGGATGTTTTCGATCTACAACAAAATTTAGAGAATGAATTGCATACTTCTGTTCATGTGGTTGGACTCCCATTGACGGAAAAAGCAAAGGAGTTTCTCATAATCAAAAAGGTGGTTCCAGTTTATGAACGAGCGTGATGAGAAACTTTTATTTAAAATAAAGAATGAAGCAGAGTATCTTTTGGAAGTGTTGGAAGAAGGAGCCTTGGATACTTTTCTCAAGAATAGGGAATTGCAATATATTGTTTCGATGGCATTAATAAAAAACGCAAATTGAGGGTATTTTAAAAAAGGGGTTAAACAACGCTCAAGAAGCCGCTGGAGGGGATTGAACCCTCGACCTGCTGATTACGAATCAGCCGCTATACCACTAAGCCACAACGGCGTACCTATACAGGTTGTTTTGTAATCCATAAAAAAGATCTTATGAGTAGCCACGCATGGTTACATTATTGTCATGAGGCTGTGTTGTATCAAGAGAACGGAACTTCTCTTCATATTCGCCCACTGTTTTTTCGAGGACTGTGAGCAGGCTTTTTGCATGTGTTGGGGAAAGGGTTACGATTGCTTTTCCTCGTGCTTGGTTAATGCCTGGAATTTGGTGGAGAAACATAAAGGTGAACTCATCTTCTTTATATGCGATCTGGATCATATTGCTATATACTGGCTCAACTGTTTGTGGTATTGTCACCTGAATTTCCTTATTCGTCATACCTAATAATCAGTCTTCTCTTTATTAAATCATGCATCAGACATCTATCTCAATATCAGATCTTGTTTCAGTCCTCTACTGCCCAGTAAAGTTCTATCAAGATCTGAACTCCTCCTATGAAACTCCGAGCACAACACTCATCTGTAAACATCTTGCTTTTGCAGAAAAAGATGCTGACCCGGAAGAACTGTGGGAAGAGCTTCTTTTTATTCAACCAGAGATTGATCAGACGAAAAAAGATCAGTTCATGGAATATCTTGCGGCATATAAGAGAGGATTCCAGCAACCATGGACTGAACGGGATATGTATGTTCACTCAAAAAAATGGGATATTTCTGGCATTATTGATAAGTACCATGCACCATCAAAACAGATAACACTAGTTCGGGGAACGAAAGCTCCGAATGTAGGAGTATATCGTTCAGATC
>WRER01000090.1 GCA_009779205.1 Methanobacteriota archaeon
AGTGAACAAAGTGAGCGATACGAACAGGTCATGGATCTTGCAAAACGCAGAGGGTTTGTATGGCCTACATCAGAGTGTTACGGTGGTGTTGCAGGATTTATCGATTATGGGCCACTTGGCACATCATTAAAACGTAGAATAGAGAATATTTGGAGGCAATTCTACGTGATATCTGAGGGATACTATGAGATAGAGTGCCCAACTATCGGTCCTGAAGCGATGTACCAAGCCTCAGGACATGTAAGTGGTTTTTCCGATAAGATGTGTCAATGCCCACACTGTAATGAGTTCTTACGTGCTGATCATATTGCAGAAGCACACAAGGTGCAAAATGCAACAGTTCTCTCCTGCAATGAGCTTCAAGATGCAATAAAAGGAAAAGAATGTCCATCCTGCGCGGAATCCCTGGATAATATCACTGTTTTTGAGTTTAACCTCATGTTCCAAACATCAATAGGGCCAGGATCACAACGAAGAGGCTATCTTCGTCCAGAAACAGCTCAGGGCATTTTTGTAGATTTCAGCAGACTTCTTCGTTTTTACCGTGACAAATTGCCTTTTGGAACGGTTCAGATTGGAAAATCCTATAGAAATGAAATTTCTCCTCGGCAAGGGATGATTCGTCTGCGTGAATTTACACAGGCGGAAGCAGAAATATTTGTGCATCCAAACGAGAAAAGACATCCAAAATTCGAGAAATATGCAGATTATTCATTTCCACTGCTGACATATGTGCAACAGCAAAACAATGAAGATTCAGAGATATATGCAATGCGCGATGCTGTTGATCGTGGACTCATCGCAAACGAGTATGTTGCGTACTATCTTGCACTGACACATGAACTCCTTATTACGATCGGTATCCAGCCAAAGCGCCTTCGTTTCAGGCAGCAGTTGCCTGATGAACGTGCCCACTATGCACAAGATTGCTGGGATGCAGAGATATACTCAGATAGATTCGGTTGGGTAGAGACTGTCGGCATTGCAGATAGAACTGATTATGATCTTTGTGCTCATGCCACACATAGTGGCGAACCATTCACCGTGTTTATTCAGTATGATCAGCCCCGTATTACACACCAACGTCGCATCATTGCAGATATGGGAACTCTTGGCCCAAAGTACCGCGGAAAAGCAAAAGCTATTGCAGATGCATTAGCTGGTGCACAGCCAGGTCCTGATGGTGCAACGGTTACGGTGGATGGCGAGACATATGATATCCCACGTGAGCTGTATGAGATTCGGGAAGAAGAAATAACAGTTCAGGGAGAAGAAGTTCGTCCACATGTTATTGAACCTAGTTATGGCATTGATCGTATGATCTATGGATTGCTTGAAAATGCCTATGCACAGGATGAAATCGATGGGGAAACACGAACATTGTTACGTTTTCCTGCATGTGTTGCTCCGATTCAGGTTGCGGTATTTCCACTCATGAACCGGGACGGACTCGATGAGATCGCAAAAAATGTCGTCAATATGCTGCATTCCATTCATATCCATGCTGAATACGATGATTCAGGTGCTATTGGCAGGCGTTACCGCAGACAGGATGAAATCGGAACACCATATGCTATTACCGTTGATTATGAATCGAAGGAAGATGGAACAGTTACCATACGCGATCGCGATACGACTTCTCAGGTGCGTGTATCTATAGAGCATGTTGGCAGTATTATTTCAGAACTCATTCGTGGAACCAAGAAATTTTCAGAGCTTTAGTGTCTTGTCACCCACAAAAAAGAGTGTTCAAAGATTGGGAAAAGGCATGAAAGTCATCATTGCAAAATGACCGGAGAGGTAAAAGTGGTGCATACCTGAAACAAATAAGCAATCCACCCTCTCCTAGATCTCTCACCTTTTTGATCCATTATCACGCGCTTTATACACATTCAACCAACAAATAGCCTCAGTTTGTAAAAGTGCGAAAAATTTGTGATAGATAAAATATTGATCGTAAGTGAAACAAAATGTCATAAAACGTCCTGGTATTTCTGATTTTTTCTAAAAATTGACATCATTTTCTGAAAATTTCGCAGTAAAAATCCATTTTTACAAAATTCCGTAATTTCATTGAGGAATGGTCTGCAGACCAGAGGGAAATAGATAGTTACAAGCTAGGATCAGGAGGGGGTGGAGTACTTTTTTTCAATTGATGCAGAACGTGGGGTACATCCAACCGATTTATTGCTCACACCGGATGCACCTATCGCATCACTGCCAATCGTGCTGAATTCAAAAGCACTACTATTGTCCCGAGCTGATGTCCAATTGCACCTGTTGCTGGAGTCAACCAGCCCTCTGCTGCGAGAACAATCATAATGAGATTGATAATGAGGGCCAAAATGACATTGCTTGTAATCGTTTTGCTTGACCGCATCCCAAGTGTAAGAAATGTTGGAAGTTGTGAGAGTCCTTCCCGCATCAGCACGACATGAGCAGTTTCCAATGCAACTGTATCTGATCT
Organism: Methanobacteriota archaeon; assembly: GCA_009779205.1. Taxonomy (GTDB): domain Archaea; phylum Halobacteriota; class Methanomicrobia; order Methanomicrobiales; family Methanospirillaceae; genus Methanofilum. The sequence continues at coordinate 2,468 of WRER01000090.1, forward strand.
GCTTGCAATACTGACCCCAATATCAGCCTGTGCAAGGGCTGGACCATCGTTTGTCCCATCACCAACAAAACAAACAATTTCTCTTTTCGCTCTTTTTTCTTTTGTATTTTCGGGCACCTCAGTGTGTTGGAGCTGCTCTATAAACTGGCGTTTTGATTCAGGTACCATTCCTGATCTGATAAGATCTTTGGACAATCCTACCTGCTCTGCAATCTGTGAGACTGATGAACTGGAATCTCCTGTAACTATTCCAATCTTTTTGATTCCATGTTTCTGTATCGCTTGCACAACATTTTCTGATTCAGGACGGATCGTATCAGATATCCACAGAGATCCAAGGATATTTCCATCACGTGCAACCCAGATATCAACTCCACTCGCTTGGGGGGCATCTTGTGGGAGTGAGATCCCCATCTGTGCCAGAAATGTCTTACTTCCTGCATAGACGGTGGAACCATTCAAAGTTGTCTGCACTCCAAGACCAGGGTGCATGATATGCTCACCAGAAGGAAACAGCTCAATTTCTTCCTTTTTGCATCTGCGAATAATGGCCTGTGCAATAGGATGTGAAGAGGTGGATTCTGCTGCTCCAGCTGCATGAAGCAGTTCTTTTTCACTATTTCCTGACAGTGGAACGATTTTTTCAATCTCCATCTTTCCACTGGTGAGCGTTCCTGTTTTATCAAAAAGAACCACGCTGACGGAAGAGCAGATCTCGAGCATCTCCCCGCTTTTAATAAGAATTCCTTTTTTTGCAGCAGAACCTATTGCAGTGAGCACGACAGAGGGTGTTGCAAGGAGAAGTGCACATGGACATGCGACAATAAATACGGTAATTGCCCGTATTGGGTCACCTGTAAATAGGAGAATTACAGTTGCAATGATGAGAACAAGGGGCGTGTACACATGTGCAAACTGATTGATAAACAATCGTGTAGGTGGGCGTCTCTCCCCTGCTTCCCGAACAAGAGCGACGATTTTTGCATATGTAGAGTCTTGTGGATTCTTGGTGACTGTAATCGTAAGTGCTCCATCATAGTTTATCGATCCAGAATAAACCATATCGCCGACTTTTTTCTCTTGAGGGATACTCTCTCCAGTAAGGCAGGATTCATCAAGATATGAACTCCCCCCTAATACGATACCATCTGCTGCAACAACGTCCCCTGGTCGAATGAGGAGTGTATCTCCAATGGTTATCTCATCGACTGAGACTTCTTCGATGTGACTGGAGCTGTCAGCCCCATCAGTAATGCGATATCCATATCGAGGATTATTCGAGACAATACTCGCAATATCTCTTCGCGAACGATTATATGCCCAGAGTTCAATAAATTCTCCTATTGTGATGATTACTGCGACCTCTGCTGCGATGATAAATTCACCAAGTACTACTGCTCCGAGGATTGCAATGCATACCAGTTCATTTACATTTACTTCCCCATTTCGGAGTCCGTAGTATGCCCCCCGAAATATAGGAATCGCAGTCAGGAAAAGCACAATAATTGCAAGTACAACAGCGAGATAGTACCAGCTCTCAAAGAAATGTTCTATAGCTGCAGCGATGATAACCAACAGGAGAGATACTCCTGTTACTATCTTTTTTCGACGAAAGTTCGCCTCATCATTGGTATGATGACTGCATGCGCAGCCACATGATGTTGCGTGCCCTGACTGCGCAGGTGATAATTGCTTCTCATTCATAATCTAAATCTAAAAATATTCGATTGTTTTTCGAAGCAGGCGAAGCAGAGATTCAGCTTCTTCTTCACCAAGATTTGATACGAGATCATGAGTTAATTGCAGGTGGTGACGATGATGTTCAAGGTAAGCAGCATGGCCTGCATCTGTGAGCTCGATAATATAGGAACGTCTGTCTGACTCAGCTCGTTTTCTACAGGCAAATCCCCCACGTTCAAGTCTGTCTACTGTTACAGTAGTAGTTCCTGTCGTTATTCCAAGACGCTGTGCAAGTTCCTTCATATTCATTTTTCCATAATAGCCGAGGATCTCAATAGCGTGTGCATCTGATATCTTCAGTGATCCCGACTGAATCACTGATGATTCCCATGAACTGATTTTATCAAAAAATTCAAGTAAGGATTCATTTAGAGATTCAATCAATTCCTGAGGTGGTTCATACATTTGATTTTCTGTCATAGTCACTCGTTAGGCATGATTTGAAGATTTCTTAACATCTGATAATCTAATAATCATATATTTTGAAAATCAAACTATTTGAAATGAAGCTCTTTGCAATAGTAAATCTTGATCCTTAAATTGATGGACGCACAGATGTAATACTGACTCATTTGTAGTATGGGGGTATTGCATCGAGTCGGGGGAGTCAGGTTGGATGGACAAAAAATAGCACGGCGGATCGTGTGTATATGCTTCATACTCGTACTCGTGTGTGCATCATGCGGTGCAGAGGTTCATCCATCCTCTTCCTCATTCCCGAAATACCACCTTATACTCCAGTTTAATTCAGAGCAAGCAACTCTTGCCGCACTTGATCTTCTCTTACTGGAACCGTATAATCAGACGACGACGATTGATTTGTTCTCATCTGATCTTGCA
>WRER01000091.1 GCA_009779205.1 Methanobacteriota archaeon
GATTATAAATCCAAATTCCCTAATCGATACGCCATAGTTCCCTCCGAAACTCCGAATGCTTCTGCCATAGTTTCTAGGGAGGAAAATTTCCCCCACACTGCCCTGACCAATTCTTCATCCATGAGCAATGCTGCTGCAAATTGGTTAGCTTCTTTTTCTGCAGTTTCAATATACTTATTTGTATATTTAAATTTGATGTTAGAATTCCTTCTAAGTATGTTGATATCCTGCTCTGGATGATCTCCATCATCAAGATCATTTAGATGTAATACAACATGGCCAAGCTCATGGGCTACAGTAAACCTCTGCTTATGTAGCTCATCAGAGACTTTTATGCATAATTCTACTTTTTCTCCTTTCTTGTGTATCATACCGGATACGGAAGGATCTGAGAAATTTCCATTTTTCACATTAATTCCCATTTTATTCGCTAAAACAATCGTATCGACAGGGATTCCATACATATTGTAACGCTTCAATATTGTGTTGGCGAATAATTCAATTTCTTCTCTGCTTTTTCTGCCAGTCATGCTATTCACCTCCTAACTATATATCAATTATAATGTTTTTGTGTTTCAAAAACATATAAAATTACCTTTACAAATCACACAGCCCTGCGCTTCTCAATCTCCAATAGGGCCTTTCACCATGGATACACATCTAGATCTGCATTAAGGCTGATGTGAAATAGTTGCGAACTCACAGTCTATATCTTTGTTATAATTACCGTCTCTTCCCATTCTTTTTGAGTAGAAAGAATCTCATATTCAGCTTGTATACCATATTCCAGCTCTTTTTTGTCAGATGCTGTCTTCTCCTCATCATATCTTGCACAGATAAAAGGCTGATCTGCGGATTCTGTAATAGTTAGAATGAGACGATGATCCCATACCTCATTAAATGGATTTGTATGGTCAAGATATCGTGAGGTGACAAGAGCAGGGGTTGCATAGATCTGTCTGCCATGCTCTGTTCGGAAGAGGTGATATGCAACATATCTTCGAATATAATATCTCAGATCTGATGCGAGTGCCAGTGCAGAGACAGATCCTGAAACAGAAAACAGCACACCATATCCAAGGTTCACATGGTCATAGAATCTGATTGCCTGCCATGCTGTATCTGAATTATGAAGGAGAGAATACAGGTGAACACCTGGTTTTGCAAGCAGCAACAGATCCATTTACGTATATTTTGCGATATAAGGAGATAGATATGTATGATGGCTTCATACATATCATACACGTAATGCACGATTTTCTTCTTTTGTGCTTTAAAATGAAGAAATGAAGAAACGTACATATACTTACATATACTTACATATCTAATAGTAATGGCACGGGGCCATAGGGTAGCCTGGCATCCTAGGAGACTGGGGGTCTTCTGACTCGAGTTCGAATCTCGATGGCCCCACTTTGTTTTCTCTTTTAAACTGTGATTACATATGCAAAATGATATTCGCTGTCATACTTGTCTGCTTTCTCGGGTAATTCTCGAATGCGAACTTGCTGGAGTGACGCCTGAACAAACACATTCTATTTCGTTAGAAAGTAAGCAACTCCTTGACTTCTTGCTGACAACAAACATGAGTCACCCTGCAGTGGCGAGTATATTTTATCGTTTTGTGCATCGTTCGATCTGCTGTGATGATCCCTTTTCGTCCTTAAAACGTCAGTCAAATGAGAATGTAGCAAACATGATCAGAAGATATGCAGATCGTATTCCTGGATGGAGTTTCAGGGATTTGGTAACTGCTGCCGTTATTGGAAATTCAATTGATTATGGCGTACAAGAATATGATGTATCTGATGATTTTGCCTTCTTTTTTGAAGAAGAATGGAAATCAGGGTTGAAGATTGATGATACTGATGAAATGCTTCCTCTCCTTGATCGAATCGTCTATCTCACAGATAACTGCGGTGAAGTTATTCTTGACCGTGAATTAATTCGATATCTCAAAAATAAGGGCTCTGATATTACCTTAGTCGCTCGTACATTACCAATATTAAATGATGCAACATGTGATGATATCATTGCCCTTGGAATTGATTCCCATGTTAACAGAATATACCCAAACAGCAATACTGCTGAGATTGGTATTCGATTCGATCAGATCAGTGCTGAACTGCTGTATTATATCAATAATGCAACATTGATTATCTCTAAGGGTATGGCAAACTATGAGAGCTTACGTGAATTTCAAGGGTTACCCCCGGTTGCCTATCTTCTCACTGCGAAATGCCTCCCTGTTGCAGAGCAACTGCATGTTACCAAAGGAAGTAAACTTGCATTGCTTCGGTTATAGAAGAGACTTAATAACATCAAGCAACAAGTAATACTGTTGGTACTATGGATGAATTAACATCAGGATGGCTCACCGTTCTCATTGGAACAATATTACTAGGATGTGAGGTTTTTTCTCCAGGACTTTTCCTTGCAGTACCTGGAACTGTACTTGTAATTCTTGGCATTCTTATAGTGCTTGGTGTTGATATCTTTTCAAATGGAATTGGCATCGTCACTGGCATTGTTTCAGCCCTGGTTGCAAGTGTAATTACCGTATGGATGTACGCCCGTCTGACTCCAGGCAATCAAAATCCTCAGAGCACATCGCAAGATACCCTTATTGGCTTGCAAGGAATTGTTACTGTACCTGTTATTCCTGTGAATATATCTGGAAAAGTTACTATTGAAGGGCAAGAATGGAGTGCACGCAGCATCGCTGATGTTCAAATGATTCCTCCCGGTACTGCTGTTGTCGTTGTAAGCGCACAAGGTGTTCACGTAGTTGTCAAACCCCTTGAAAAACCAAACTGACTTTGGTATCGCAAGAAAATACCCTAAAAAACAATCATAGAGGGAATATATGGATATATTTATAACAATCTTAATTATTATAGTTATTATGTTTATCTTTGCTCGCGGAGTGGTCATTGTTCAACCGTATGAACAGGCCTTACGAATTCGGCTTGGTAGATATACTGGACGATTAAACCCTGGTTTCGCCTGGGTCATTCCAATTATCACTCAAGTCGTGAAGCTTGATCTTCGAACTCAGGTTATGGATGTTCCAAGGCAGGAAGTTATCACAAAAGACAATTCACCAACAAATGTTGATGCGCTTGTGTACATTCGTGTAGTTGATCCTGAGAAAGCGTATTTTGAGGTTTCAAATTACAAGCTGGCAACTGTAGCACTTGCACAGACCTCCCTTCGTGGCACCATTGGTGACATGGAACTTGATGAAATATTGTACAATCGTGAGCACATCAATACACGTCTGCGTGATATGCTTGATAAGGAAACTGATCAGTGGGGTGTCAAGATTGAACGTGTTGAGATTAGGGAAGTTGATCCGATTGGTGCCGTCAAGCAGGCAATGACTGAACAGACAGCAGCAGAGCGTGAACGCCGTGCCGCAATTTTGCGTGCAGATGGTGAGAAACGAGCAGCTGTTCTCAAAGCTGAAGGTCTCAAGAGAAGTATGGTGCTCGAAGCAGAAGGTGATCGGCAGAGTAAAGTTCTTCGTGCAGAAGGTGACAGAATGTCTCAGATTCTTCGCGCTCAGGGTGAATCCCAGGGGCTTCGTATTCTTTCACTGGGAGCTCGTTCTCTTGACAAGCGAGCAATCTCTGTGCTGAGTCTTGATGCTTTGAAAGTTATGTCTGATGGTCAAGCCACAAAGATAGTATTTCCATTCGAGGTTAGCAGCCTTATTCGACAGGGTGCGAAGTTCCTTGGAGCTACTGAGGATATGTCTGATGAAGAGGCTGTCGCAATCAGTGTTGATGAATCACTTCTTGGGGCAGCACCTGATGCAGGTGAGATTGCACGCCTTCTTCGAACAATTGAGGAAGAAGCTAGAACAATTTCTACTGAGAAGGAGCCTGATAAAGACGTACCTGAATTACAAGAGCTTGTGAAAGACTAAGTGGTTTATGCAAAAACCTCCTCTTTTTTAGCTCCTCTATTTTTCTGAGTCTATCCTTTCACCAGAACCATTTTCCCCCTTGTTTTCCTTTTCCTTCCATTATCTGCCTCATTTCTCCTATTTTTGCAGTTTTTAACATTTTGCTGCAGCTATCCCCATTCCGTCTTTTTCCAGCATAAAAGACATTTTTAGTATTCGTTGCAGTGTTAACGGTATTTAAGCTACTTGACGCCCGTTTTCAAATCGTATTATTGTTTTTTTCTCCAGGGCCTCATAGACAAATGAATCAAGAGCGTGATCTTGTACTATCTGGTCGATAGTCTCCTTTGGTGCAGCAATGGAAGGCTTTTTTGGAACCGCTGCACACGAAGTATCTCCTGGTGCATCTATAAATGTTCCAATCTTTCGTGCAAGGGCGACTGTCTCCTCTTTGTCATAGGTCAGGAGCGGACGAAAGATGGGAAGATCATATCCTGCTGTCAAGGTATACAGGTTATCTAGTGTCTGTGATGCGACCTGGCCAAGGTTATCCCCGGTTACAATTCCTGCTGCCTCTCGCTCACGTGCAACTGCCCGTGCACACTGAAGCATGAATCGCTTACACAACACACATCGGTATCGATACAGATCAGGTTTGCTTGTTATATAGTCAAAGAAATCCTGTGCAGAGATCGTCTCAAGTGTCAACGGAAATGATCCAGACCAGATTGAGAGAGAGGAAATGTTTTGCATGGTGCATGCTTCTATTGCATTTCCGCCATGTGTCCTGGTGTTGATGTGCAGGAAATACGGTACAACTCCGCGCTTCATCATCAACCATGTTGCAACCGGTGAATCGATGCTGGCAGAAAGCAATGTTACAACACGGCACAGTGTACCGAGTGGAAGCCCACTTGGGCCTTGAATACATTCATCGTACACCAAAGCACCTTCAGGGCGTGATTCAATAAAACCTCGTACTCTGGATCATCCAGATTCACTTATCAGATCAGGTACGGCCTCATACAATGCAGCTCCAACATCGACGGCGAGGGTCTGGCTGGTGTATGCAGAAACAGTATCGCGGCGTGCTCGGACTGC
>WRER01000092.1 GCA_009779205.1 Methanobacteriota archaeon
TTACATCCAGCATGCATCGCAGAAATAATGTTTAATGTATGTTTACAACCTATATTTTGCAATATTCTTCTCTTTTTTCAAAAAGTACCCACCCTGTGTATCAGATCAGGAGTCCAAAGAGCATGTCTGCAGCCAGATGAAGTCAATGAAGTTGCTATGATCAGCCACGTGTATAGATGGCAGAGGTTATACATCCCATTTTCATCTGAAATTCACAAACAGAATAAAAACGCTATAAAAACAAATAAACCGAACTCAGGGTATTGCCTAAGTCAATCTCTAGTCATTTTTCATATATTAATATATCCAACTTATGTCTTCGAGATCGAGTGATATTATTAAGATATTGAGGACATTGATCAACTTAAGCAAAATATTATATGTACGTCATAGTATTTGATTTCTTTTATTTCTTTACGTAATTAGTACTATATTGTGCATATTAGTAAGATTATTAGCACAACTTCCTGTATGACACTATTGCGTGAAAACTATGGAACCACAAGGATGTACAGTGTCAGTGCAGCTAATGAGAAACGTACCAACTGATTTCTTTTTCCTCCACGCATGAAATATTTCAAAAAGAGTACTATTTTTCAGTTGATGCTACATGTAAGGCAATAAAATTATTGCAAGGCACACTTGCTTCAGAACGTTAAAAGAGGGTTGACATGATCTTAATCAGAACCAATGAGGTAAACTCTGGATGATAGTGCTTGATCGTTTTCACATTGAATCTCTTGTGGAACATTCTGTTGAGAACTATGGCAGGCAAGGAGGTGGGTTACTTCCACTTCCAATACCCGGCTGGAATTCTAATCTCAAACTGAGCACCCTGACCATGTACTCCACATTCATGAATTGACATCCCAGTCAGTGAAAAAATCTCACGAATGAGGAACAATCCATGGCCAGTATTTTTGCCAAAGTCTTTATCAAATATTCTATTTTTATGTACATCGGGAATGCCAATTCCATCATCTTTAAATGTAAGCATTCCAATGCGGCCATCCTGCACTGAAAATGTTACTTTGATCTGAGTAACACGCTCCCCATGTCGAAGTGAGTTTTCAACAAGGTTGTACACCGCTTTTTCCAAAAGTGGATCTGCAAATAGCATTGGAAGATTATCTGTCAGTAATTCAACTTTCCTTTCCTGCCGGTTAGGCCGGAGAATCAAGAGTGATTTTACCTTTTCAATGCACGCATGTACATCCTGCCATTCCGCTCCGTGGACACCGAGCTCCTGATAATCTCTTTGAAATTCGATTTGATGCGTCGTTGTAATCAAAGCCCGTTCCAGAAGTTCAAGCAGATATTTGGTCTCCTCATCAGCAATGCTATCAGAAATGTTATCAGATAATGCATCTGAAATTCCAAACAAGACATTCAATTGGTTCATGACATCGTGGCGAGTGATCTGGGACAGGACAACCATTTTGTGATTTGACTCACGCAGATGCTTTTCATACCGCTTCCGCTCTGTGATATCCACAAGTGTTCCAGTAGCTGTCAGTGGCACACCATTATCATCTACCTCAGACACAATGCCACGGAGAATGAAACAGCGCCATATGCCTTCGTTCGATTGCAGCTGGAATTCAAATTCAATCGGGCATATGTCTGTGATATCACGAAATGTGTTCAAACACCGCTCTCGTTCACTCGAGGGAGCTGATTGGAAAAACTGTTCAATTGGCTGAACTTCAGATATCGAGTGATACTGAGATGCAAACTCAGGGTTCAGAAGGAACAGATCTGTGCGGATATCCCACGTCCAAAGTCCTTCTCCAGCACTTTCAAGCGCTAAGGCGAGTTGAAGGCTCTTCTCAATTAATGCAGTATGTGTTCGTTTAAGCTCCTGCTGTTTGAACAAATCATCACTAATATCTGTTACTTCCCAGACTCTGCCATGATATATGCCATCCTCCCCACGTACTGGAGAGGAAATGACATGGAAGACCCTTCCATCTGACAGATAGACATTATTATCCCATACCATCTCCTCCACATCAATAATCGTATAGGAAGCAGAGTATAATGGAGCAGGATCGATCGTCTGCTTCAGGCAATAGCTGAGAATCTCCTCTCCATCAGCTCCAATAAAGACTAAATCCTCGGGAAGATTCCACATGTCGCAGAAATATTTATTAAAATAGATAACACGCAAATGGGAGTCAGCAGTGATGACACCACGAACAGAGACCTCCAGTAATGCAGAGAGCAACATGTTTTTCTCTTCCAACTCATTCTCAGCAGTTTGAAGAGCAGAATACTGATGACGACATGCTTCATACGTAGCTGCCAATTTTGCATATTGGACTTCACTTATGTTTTTGAGCGATATATCAGATGAATTAATACCAATTTGGTTTAATGCATCTTTAACTGGTACGAAATCACCCTTTAGCGTGATATCAGGATCAAAGCGATCTGAATAATCACCACTGCTGTACGAGACTGAAAGACGTATGGTCTCCTGAAGCAGGGTGATAATCTGATCAAAGGTCTGATTCAAGGTCTCGATCAGTTCACGGTACGCACCCTGGAACTGAGAAGCATCAGCACGGTAACTCAGATTTCCTTCAGCAGCTTGGCGTGCAAGCGTCTGAAGTGACCCAGTCATAGCAACTAAGTTGTTCTTCATTTGAATGTGGGCATGTCCTTCTTCATCTTGGTCAGATAAAACAGGCATTTTGAAAATAATATCGCCTAATGCAATTTTTTGGGCTAAATGTAGCCTCTGCTTCGTATTTTCGACTATACGCCTGAGTGCATCTGCAAGTTGGCCCACCTCATTGCTGCCAATGTGAGTGATGGAAACATTCACGGCACCAAGAGCCAGTTCCTCAGCAATTTCTGTTAAGTTCAGAATTGGACGGGTAAAGATATTGGTAATGAAAAGCGTCCCAAGCGCACCGACAACAATGACAATAAGCAAGGAAACAACCATCGCTATGATAAGGCCCATAATTTGGTCATTTACTTCTTTTACAGACTCTGTCGTGATGATGAACCAACTTGTACCAGGAACAGGAGCTTTCACGATGTACTCCATATGCCCGAAGTACCCGGGAGCCTGTACCATAGCTGTGGCAGCAGAAAAAATGCTTAGATCAAATTTTTTCGTGAGGAACGAAGAATAATCTCCGCGAACACCAGATAATATCATGCCATCCGAACCGACAAGGAAGTTCGTGGAGTCATCACTGAGGCCAGGAGTTGAGAATATAACTTCTGCAAATCCTGAATATTGGTGGTTTATAGCAGCAAGGCCTATCTGCCTGCCTTCTTCATCATATATAGGCTGTGCATATGGAATGACGGGAATATCTCCTGTATCAAGGAATGGCTCCCCAACATAAGCTCCTTCTTGTTGATGAACAAAGAAGTTTTGACTGGAATCATCCCTGCCAAGGGTAGATTGGTCGCTTGAAGCAATGATAATTCCATCAAGATTGTAAATAGCTGCCATGCTAAGAGGAATAGTCAATCCTGCCTGAAATTCAGTTAAATACTCTGACAACTCGATCTGTTCCTCTCGTATGACAGTCCCATCTTCCAAATACTGTGTCAGCATTGCTATTGTACCAGGGTCAATGGAAAGGATTGATGTGAAGCCTTTTCCCATCTCAGTAATAAGCTCTAATTTATGGCTGGTACCTCCCCCAACAGCCGTAAGCTTTTCAATTTCAGCCTGTTCCAGTGCACTCGATGCCATGAACGCGGCAAAAGCTGTCAAAACCGTGCCACTGACGATGAGCATGACGATGATGATGACTACCAATTCTGTTTTAATGCTCTTGAATTCAAATAGGCTTTTTCTTTGATTCTTTGACGGTGAATTTGTTCCAATAGTATTCATGAAAACGCGACCCCACAAAATGTTATTTTATTTAATTATATCATAATAAAACAATTTCAGCAAAACATACTATTTATTCATCTTGATAATTAGATAAACATTTTTGTTTTAATAAGTAACAGACACTATATTTTCTACACTTAGTTGTTAATTAATTATAACTATCCTTTCGATACTATTGGTGGATACTCTCGCTGCGTAAGCATTTATCCATACAAAATAGGAGTTACGCAAAAGCCAAGATGGCTTACACTTTTGCCAACCCAAAATAATTAATTAAAGTGATTTAATGAGGTATCGTGATATACAAACGTGCAATTTTGGATAAGTCCCATAATCTAACAAAAGGGAGATGGAATATTTGCACATGTTAGGGTCCTCACCCGATGGCGTATCAGGTTCTTTGAGCCATTTTCTTTTACATAGTGAATGGCTTCTCCACGTGGATGTTCCACGCAGCTGAAGTACTCTCTGTCTGGTCCTCCTGTACCTTTTACCTCGATCTCTCCATCAGGTATCTGATCTGCCACCTGGTGAATCAGATTGGGGTATGAAGTTCATCAGAACGTACCCTGTACTGTGCATAGCAGTCTCCTCCATGATGTACGATATGCTCCAGAAAACCTTTTTTCGTTCGGAACGGATTCAGTGACATCAATGAATTCCAAGATACGTCCATAAAATGTGCCATCTAACCCCAGTATGGGAATGGAAGAACTCCGGAAGATCTTTTTGTTTGACAGATAGATATCAGTACGCCAGATCCTATCTTGCGAATGATTGACATTGTGGTGATTCAGGAAAAAAACCTCTGGTTCGAATGTTTTCTCCATACAATGATATAAAATGGGATATGCCCACATTCCAACATGGATTTTTTCCTCTGCCAGATCCCACATATTGTAAAAGTGTTTATTAAAATGGTGAATGCAGTTATGAGAATCAATGGCGAGTATACCATGAGTAGATGCTGCCAGGAGTGCAGCTACGATGCTATTGTGCGCACAATGTTTTTCATTGAGCTCATCCAGTGCAGCATGTGCTTTAGCTAATTCAGCATCTTTCGCAGAGACTCTGCCTAATGTGTGGTGTAATTCCTTTTTTACCACATTCAGCTGACTTTTTTCAAAA
>WRER01000093.1 GCA_009779205.1 Methanobacteriota archaeon
CCGTTCACTTCGGGCCAACTTGACTTGGATATGAGGTGTTTTGTATGATAGAAAAATTAGCTTGTAAACTTGGACGCAATGATGAAATTCCAAATATTGAGTTGGCAGAATACCTATGCCAACATAATGATATTGACGGAATTAAAGAGATAATCAACGGGTTCAAAGGTAAAGACAAAGCAGTAGCTAATGACTGCATTAAGGTATTATATGAAATTGGAGAAAGAAATCCCAGCCTCATTTCTGACTACGTAAATGACTTTATTTCTTCTTTGCAGTCAAAAAACAACAGATTAGTATGGGGAAGCATGACAGCATTAGCACAAATCGTGGAATATGCTTCGGAGCCAATTTTTGAAAAACTATCGGTGATTATTGCATCCTATGAATATGGGAGCGTTATCACCATTGATAATAGCATTAGTGTGTTTGCAGGATTGTGTAAGGCTAATGACAGGTATGCTAAAACGGTTTTACCGATCATAATTAAACACCTTCAAAACTGCAGACCCAAAGACGTCCCACAACACGCGGAAAGGGCATCGGTCTGTTTCAACACAAAAAATGCAAATGCTTTTATTGAAGTTCTTGAAAAACGGTTGCCTGATTTAGCATCATCAGGGCAAACACGAATAAATAAATTACTTAAAATACTTCATCGCTTGTAAAAATAAGCTGGAGGAATACTATGGACGCTATAAGTTTCATTCTTGAAAATGGAGATTTTAGGGGTGAATTGTTACATTCTTTTTTATCTGCCCTATTTAGATTCCTATTTATGATGTTTCTTTATCCGCATTCTGCTTTTTTCTATCTGAAAATAAAAAAACAAAAAGAACTGTCCCGGCGAGGCAAAACAAGCCCATAACTTCGTACATCTTTGCAACCCCAATCAGATCAAGGAGAAATCCAGCAAGCAGCGGCCCAACAATATCTCCACATCCTCGAATTGTATTATAGACTCCCATTGTTACTCCCATGCCAAATTCATGACCTACATCAATGAGGTATACGTTCATGGCCGGCGTTGTAAGGAAGAGAGCAAAAGCGGCACAGACGCAGATACCAAGCACGAAAAGAAAATCGGTACTGAATGGAATCAGTACAAATCCAATTCCAAATAAGGTTCCTCCACTGACAATGAGATATACACGGCGAGGCCAATTTGCGATCCTTCCAAACATACTCTGTAATATCCCACTTAAGACGATAGCAAGGCTTATTGCAATCCCTGCCTCTGCTGCTCCGAGTGAGAGTGAGTTCATAAATAGCGGTAAAAAATTCAAGAAGGAAACGAATCCAACCTCTAAAATAAATGCAAATACACATATAGACAAGATTCTGTTATCTGCAAGCAGGCGCTTGTAATCATGTAGTACTGTCGTTTTCTTTTTTGCAGATGGTGATGATTGTTCATGTACCTGTAGGACTTCCTTTGGTGGCATTGGAGGAAGTAGTGTTATGATAATCAGACAGGCAATAGCTGAGAAGGCAGTTAATGCGTAAAATGCTTCATTAAATCCATATTGTGCATAAATAACGCCACCAAGTATTGGACCCGCTCCAAATCCAAGCAATGTCACCCCTTGGAACATACCCACAAACTCTCCCTCCTCACCAGGTGCCGCCAGCTCACCGAGATATGCCATTGCAACAGGACCGATCATTGCAGATGAGAGACCATGCAACAGTCGAAGCAGTACCAATGTTTCAATAGATGTTACAAAAATATATCCAAGGGAGATGATCGCGTAAGCCCCAAGTCCGGTCGCGAGAATCTTCTTTTTATCAACTCTATCTGACAGACTTCCAAAATAAGGCATCGTCAGTGTACGTGAGAGAGCAAATGCTGTAAACACTGCACCTATCCAGAATCCTGCCGCTCCAAGGTCACCTGCAAATACTGAGAGAAACGGAACAACAACTCCAATCCCAATAAGTGATATAAATACTGCCAGAGATAGAATGTAGAGGGTTCGTCTTCGCGCTCGTGGCGAATCAAACACCGGATTACCATCTTGCATGTCTCTTTCCTTCTTACCTTCTGCGTTTAATTGGCTTTTTTTCGGGGATTTGCATCTTTTCTGTTTTTGGCGCAAAGAAAAACGGCAACAGCATCATTATTGCAACAATAACTAAAAATTGGGCAAAGAGCCAAAGCAATTCCACTTGTCGTTCGTCAGAAAAGCGTACACTCATACCACGTACATTATCCCATGTCATGATGGTTGTGTCATCTGGCCTGACCTCAATTGACGAAGCCATTGGCTGCATGGTTGCAAGCATTCTGTTTGAGAGATCGGCACCGGGAGGAAATATTGCTGTTATATCTACTGCATCAATAAAAGAAAGTGAGATTCCATTTGCTATCACTGGTGCATCATATGATATTGTGTAATTGCCTTGCTTGAAGCGATATTCTCCACGTTTTTCTGTATAAGAGACAATTAATGCCGGATCATCACGTGATGTAATGGTTACATTCGCGACTTCAGCCGCAATGATCTCTCCCAAAAATCCTGGTTCTGTAATTGCGTACCTCTCAATTCCGTACCCGGTTACCGTTGCCAGATATGTCTCTCGATCATCAGTAATTACAAGTGCTACATGTGTGGTATCTGCTGCCACCGGATGTGCTATCATGAGGAAGCAGAATAGGAGTGCAATTGCTGTAATTACGAATCGAGTGCGTGTAACAGTGAAGGTAAGGTTGCTTCGCATGATATTGGAGGTGCGCATTGATTGATAATCGTTTCAGGATCTTTGAGTAAGTGGCCAGTTACTACACACACGACATGTTCATCTTTATCTACTATGCCTGCCTGAACTAATTTTTTCAGGCCAGCGACTGATGCTGCCGATGCTGGTTCGACACCAATTCCTTCTTTTTGTGCCAAATCGCGTTGCATTGCAAGAATCTCTTCATCAGTTACAGCGATTGCTGTTCCCTGAGTATCTCGAATTGCAGTAAGTACTTTTTCAGCATTTACCGGGGCTCCAATGCGAATTACAGTCGCGATAGTTTCCGGATTTTCCTCAGGTACAACCTCCGGCAGATTCTTTTCAATTGCCTGCACAACCGGCTGTGCTCCTTTCGATTGTACACCTGTCATCTTTGGCATTTTGTCAATTACGCCTAGTGCAGTCAGCTCATGCAATCCCTTGTATATTGCTGAGATGTTTCCTGCATTTCCAACAGGGAGTACGATTCTATCTGGTACATATCCCAGTTGGTCGATAATTTCAAATCCTATTGTTTTCTGGCCTTCAAGTCTGTATGGATTTACTGAGTTTAATAAGTAGATGCCTTGATTTTCACACAGATCACGCACGAGTTCCAATGCACGATCAAAGTTTCCCTGAATAGAAATGACTTTTGCACCATGCATCAGGGCTTGAGCGACTTTCCCCAGTGCGACTTTTCCTGCTGGGAGTAAGACAATCGCTGGTATTCCAGCTTTTGCACCATATACTGCGAGTGATGCGGATGTATTTCCAGTACTTGCACATGCAACTGATTTCATGCCAAGTTCGAGAGCCATTGAGACACCTACTGTCATTCCCCGGTCTTTAAATGAGCCGGATGGATTCATGCCCTCATGCTTTGCGTACAGATGAGTCATACCGAGTTCTGCTCCGATACGCTTTAGGTGGTAGAGCGGGGTTCCTCCTTCTTGGAGTGTGATGGGATTTCCTTTGACTGGCAGCAGTTCTTTATATCTCCATACAGAAAGAGGTCGAGTCTGCCACGTTTCACATGATGTTTTCACAGCATCAAGATCATATTGCACCTCAAGGAGGTGTCCACATGACCTGCATGTATATATGATCTCATCTGATCCGTATTTCTGTCCACAATGAATGCATGTGAGATGAAACATTAGGTACTATGTTAGCTCTTGCAGGGCTATATATACAATGCACAATGTACAGTGCATAATTGAATCGGTACTGAGTAAAGAGATGAAGAACTGGAAATGGGAGAAGCGGAATCAATATGGTCTTGACGAGTGAGAGTAAGCTAATCCCTAATGCTACAGAAGTCACGCTTGTATCTGATGATCCTTTGTTGAAGGAACTCATAGCAGAATGGAATCCTTCCACATGTGATAATATAGAGACTGACAGAGGATCGACGCGCTGTTCTTTTCACGCAAGAGATCTGGTGGTTGAAATCTATGAGATTGAAATGAGCATTGTGTGACATGAGGCAGTATCACAACAATCTTAATTATAGCGGTGGTACATATGTTAATTGAATATGAGTGTTACCTATAGGTACTATTATATTTTCTCTATGGAAATGAGAAAAAACAACGCAGGAGTGTATTGATATGGCCATAATTTCTAGGGAACGAGTGAATAAGAACGTTGGGGAGATTCAGGTTGTAGAGTTCATGCTTGGCAACGATCTATTCGCTGTTGACCTTTTTGACGTCAAAGAAGTCATATCTTGGGCCGCGACAACCCCTCTTCCAAACAGCCCGATGTTTATCATCGGAATTATCAACCTGCGTGGTGAGGTCACTACGATCATTGATCTCAAACAAATCTTACAGATATCCGGGTCCGCTGGCTGTGACGAAAACACAGGATTTGTTGTGCTTGATCCGGCCTTTACTGTCCGCCCGATTGGTATTATCGTTGATGAAGTCTTATCAGTTTCTACCTATTATGATTCAGATGTTGACCACCAATCAGGTGGTGCAGAGAGCGGCACAGATCACATCAAAGGGATCATTAAGAAAAAAACCCGTGTCGGAGATGAAAAACGCACAGATCTTATTATCTGGCTTGACATTCAAGCACTCATTCAGCAGATGTCCCTTGGTGCACCGAGTAATACTTCATGACTTGTAAAATCATTAAACCGGTATATAACAATTAATGCCGAGAATGTGGAGAAATCATAATGGAAACGATATCAAATGACCAATATCACTTAATCTGTGAAGCATTGCCGAATCCAGTTCTGATCCTTGATGCAAAGCAGA
>WRER01000094.1 GCA_009779205.1 Methanobacteriota archaeon
TACATGACGCTTCTGCTAAATTCACCTCATTGTGATATTTTTCATCCTCTTTCACATCAAATATTCCTACATCATGGCCTCTGGAAGAAAAATAGTCACACATCCACCTTCCCATATTCCCTGCCCCTCCGACGACAAGGATCTTTTGTTGACCGGAAGGTCTTGGAATCCTAGCCTGTATCTCGACTGATTCCTTTATCAGAATTTTCGCGATTTCAGTCAGGGACTTCTCGCTGATTCCAGTTTCAGCTGCCTTGAATACATAACTTTCTATAACGACTTTTTCGACCTCTGGAACCCTGAGAGGAAGCATATTTGAAGCTTTTAACGTACCCATGGAAGCTGCAGCAACACTGCGTTTCTGTACTAGTTTCAATATTTCTTCATCGATCTCTTCGATCTTCTGTCTTATTTCACCAGCGGTTTCTACCAATGAAACCACCTCTCATACACAGATCCACCAATATTATCGCTACCGCAGCCTCGACTGCAGGCACAGCCCTTGGCACTATGCAGGGGTCATGCCTTCCACTGATCTTCAACTCTGCTATTTTCATTTTAGTCATATGTACAGATTGTTGTGCTTTAGTTATTGATGGGGTGGGTTTTATACAAACTCTTATCTCAAGTGGCATTCCATTGGATATGCCTCCCAGGATCCCACCGGCATTGTTGGTTAGTGTCACAATTTCATCTTCATGGACATCAAATGGATCATTGTGAACAGATCCTTTCATCAAAGCAGCTGCAAATCCAGAACCAAATTCTACACCTTTAACACCAGGTATCGAAAAGATCATCTTGGAAATTTCTCCTTCCAAGGTATCAAAGAACGGTTCTCCAACTCCTATTGGAAGATTTTCACAGACGCATTTTATGATCCCTCCAACACTGTCTCCCTCCGAAGAGGCTGCAAGGATCTCTTCCCTCATGCATGCACCCAGCGTTGCATCAGCTGCCCTTACAGGGTTTACAGATCTTGCCCTTAGAATATCATCCAATTTTCTCTCTTCTTCGTCGCAAATTCCTCCTATCGCTTGAGAATAAGCACATGTTCTGATTCCAATGCCCTTCAGAATTTGTTTGGCGATCGTTCCGGCAGCCACGATTGGGGCCGTCATCCGTCCTGAAAACTGTCCTCCCCCACGGATGTCCACGTCTACTCCGTACTTGGAGAGAGCCGTGAAATCTGCGTGACCTGGCCTTGGAACCTCTCTGAATTTTTCGTAAACGGAAGAATCTGTGTTTGCATTTCTTATCAGGATGGTAAGCGGATTTCCAGATGCCCTTCCTCCAACAACTCCAGACAGGATCTCCACCATATCGTCTTCTTTTCGAGATGTCCCGACTCCCTTCATTGGTTTTCGAAGAGCCATGTCCATTTCCATGACGACTTCGTCTATTAAGGTGCCAGGAGGAATCCCATCTATCACACATCCAATACATGTTCCGTGGCTGGAACCAAACAAAGTGATCCTAAACTGTGTGCCTATGCTGTTCATTTCCTGAGCTCCGCAATTGCTCCAAGAGAGATCAAATCTTCCTTGAATGTTGGATATGAAACTTCATGACAATTAGAATTTTCTATTATCGTGCGACCGTCTGCGACAGTTGCCGCAATGGCAGACGCCATCATTATTCTGTGATCGCCGTGAGTATCTATTGTCGCTCCTTTCAATCTGCAAGCTCCTTCGATCACACAACCATCTTCCCGCTCCTGGATCTCTGCACCCATATTTCTCAAAAATTCAGTCACAGTCGCTATTCTGTCGCTTTCTTTGTACCGGAGGTGTTTTGCATTGAAAAGAATTGTTTTTCCTTCTGCTTGCGTCGCGATCGTGGCTACTATCGGAAAGAGATCAGGAACGGACGCCATGTCTATCGTGCACCCTTTCAATTCTCCTTTCGAAACTGTGACATCCCATCCTCTTACCTGTACTTCCGCTCCAAAATTCTTCAGTATTTCAATTATTTTTCTGTCTCCCTGCATATCTTCTGGATCCAAACCCTGGACAGTAACCGGACCAGACAATGCCCCGCCGGCAAGAGGGAATGCTGCTCCGGAGTAGTCTCCCGGAACGGTGTATGAAAGAGGAGAGTATGCCTGATTTCCAAAGACAATGAAACGATCATCGTCTCTTTCGCATGAGACACCACATGTTTTCAGCATCGAAATCGTCATTTCCACGTACGGAGCAGATGTCAAGGGTGAAGTAAGTGTTATGTTTGTGTCATCTTCTTTGAGCGGGCAGGCGATCAACAGAGATGAAATAAATTGAGAACTTATATCTCCCCTTATTTCAGTTTTTTCTCCAATCATTGGCCCATTGACGAAAATTGGGGCACATCCATCGGCATTAATACTTCCGCATTTAACGTTCAATTTCTCAAGTGAAGAAAGAAGAGGGGACATAGGCCGCTTTTTCAGAGAGTCATCTCCCGTAAGAACGACTTTTTCTTTCAGAAGAGATGAAACACCGGTCATTATTCTGAGAGTGGTTCCGGAATTCTCACAATCCAACATCTCTACAGGTGCTTTGATACCTTCGCTTTCCAGCCTCCATCCAAAGTCCTCCTTTTCAAATGGTATTCCCATGGCCGATAAGACCTTCCTCGTCGCTTCTGTATCCTCCCCTATCAGAGGATTGCTTATTCTCGAAGTTCCATGAGCAAGAGATGCGAGGATCAAAGCCCTGTGCGTGCAACTTTTGGAAGGCACCGAACGTACAGATCCTTCTAATTCAGATCTTGATACTACAAATTTCATTCAAAATCTCCATTATAGATATCTGCAATCAGAAGCGTATCACCAAAACACTTTTTGAGTCGTTCCACATCGTTCTCTTTGACAAGCATGACTGTTGCCGGACCGGTTCCGGAAAGGCCAGCGGAGAGTGCACCACATTTCATCGCCATATCTGATACCTCTCCGCTCAGATTCATTGCCTTCTCCTGAGTTTTTCCATTCATCATCATGGCTTTTGCAAAATCTCCTTCAAGTGCTAGTTCCAAGGCAATTTCAGATTCTTTGTAACACTCCTTCACTCTGTCGATTGGAACCTCACTTTTTCTGATGCTGAAATCAGGGACATGGATGAGAACTTTCAGACCTTCCGGCATGGGAATTCGTTTTATGATTTCATTTTTTGTATTGTCTGTTATCACCAGCCCGCCTAAAAGCGCCGCGGAAGCATCGTCAAAAGCTCCTGTTATCGTTACTTTCGCCTCTTTCGCACTTTTGACACCTATCAAAAGGATTTCTGTATTATCTGCGTTACAGGAAAGAGCATTCAGTGTGGCAGTTACGATTGCATTGGCAGCACTGCTGCTGCTTTTGAGTCCTTTCGAGATAGGAATTTCGGAGAATGTCTTCACATCCGCCCCCCTATACTCTCGATTAGAATATTCGTCCAGGACATTCATGACACAGCGTTCTGCGAGCAATGTTTCTTCAGAGGGGTGGCCGTCTATCGTCACATCCACTCCTTTTTCTTTTCGAAGAGTTACATATGCTTTTGTTTCGAGATGGATGCCAAATGCTGCACCCTTGCCGGTTGCTATCGCATTCACTACAGTGGCGGCTCCTTTGCAAGATCCAAATCCTTTCAATTCTTTCATGTGCAAAACATCTCGTGCATCACTCCCATATTCGCGTTCTCTCCAGTGAAGATGAAAAATGACTTCTCTGCCTGACCCATCAACATCTCGATGCCAGGTATGATAGAGGCGCCTTTTGACTCAGCCTCTGCCAGGAGAGGTGTTATATGGGGATTATAAACAACGTCCATTACCACCATCCCCTTTGAAATACACTCCTTTGGAACGGGAAGAACAGAAGGAAAACCTTTCATTCCAAGAGGCGTGCAGTTTATCAAAACATCGAATTTGTGTCCATATAATTCATTTTCGGAAAGATATGTCCCCTTGAACCGTTTTGCCATAATCTGTGCATTGTCAGCATTTCTGGAATGTATGTATATATTTGCTTCCTTTTCATGGAGGAAAGAACAGCAGGCTGCTGCAGCTCCACCCGATCCCACGATCAATACGTTCTTTCCTTTGAGAGATACATCTCGGAAAGCATAATCAAATCCTTGGATGTCGGTATTGTATCCTTTCAACTCATTATTCTCGACAAGAATGGTATTTGCCGCGTTCGTCTCTTTGACACTATCTGTTCGGGCGTCAAGATAGTTGAGAACATGTTCTTTGTGAGGGATGGTGACATTCACTCCTTTGATCCCATAAGAACGCATGAAATCCGGCAAGAGAGGCAATTCATCACTTGAAAATCTGAAAGGAAGGTATATTCCCTTAATCCCGGCAGAATTCATGAACTCATTGTGTATCGCTGGAGAGATCGAATGAGATATAGGGTCTCCAATGACTCCGCAAACGAGAGGGTCATTCCCTAAACGTTTCATCTCTTGTACCGTTAGCTGACCGGGAGCAGATTTCGAATCCTTCGTGAGAGCAGCAAATGTAAATTCGGATCTCATCATGCTTGCTCTTACCCTCGTGATCGTTGCAAGATCACCCATTCCAATGAGCACGAACTTCATTCCACCATTATGCACTGCTTCAGATGCTGTTTTCAGCGACAACAGATCTCTGATCCCTTGAACAGTATACGCTGCCTTTGCGATATCTGCGAATTCATATGCTTTTTCGAGGGTCGAGACTATCTCTGCCGGAGGAGGAGTTTTCACAAAATCATGGTGAGAGCATATTATCTTGGATGTTTTCGCACATTTCGCGAATAGTTCCGTGTTTTCATTCAATTCGATGTCCATATAATCAAATCCTGAATCAACGGCAGAAGAAAGGACCCTCATTTTTTCTTCTCTCGTTCCTGTGAATAGTCCTCCTTCAGATCTCTCTCTCAGTGTTGCGATTTTAGGTATTGCTACATCGATGTAATCATCTGGACAGATATTTTTTTGAAAATCAAA
>WRER01000095.1 GCA_009779205.1 Methanobacteriota archaeon
GAACCATCTTGAAAAAAAGCTAATTTCACCATACCGATGACTCATTACATTGTAGCTTCACAAATACCGATTTCCACAACGCTGGATCTTGTGTTGCGGATCGTTCACTATCAGTTGCATCGGAATGCGATAGCCTATTTCTCCCACATGAAAAAGAAACTTCGTTCATTGCCTTCGCTGTAGTGTTAACTTTTCTGCGAAAAGAGAAGGAAATCCTTTAAAGAGTCTGAAATACCGGTTACATGAATATTTCAAGAGAATCACTTTTCTGTTTCTGGATGAAGAACTGATAAGTGAGAATATATGATCCCGCATTTCACATATCATTTATTTTGAAACCAATTTTTTCATCCTTTTTTGCTAAATTAACTCCAGATTTCCCTATTTGTTCTTTTCCCCATTGCTACCAGGAGGCATCCACCTGCAAAGACTATGCTGTCGGAAAGCAGGTTGTAAGTGTTACCAAGCAGTATTCAACTGCTGTGCAGCCTGCCATGCATCATAGATACTATAAATCGAGAGCATAACAAGGACAAAAATGCCAATAAAAGGAATAATTGTAGACAGGACAAAGAAAAATGCCGTGAACAGCAAAAGAACGATTCCTTTACCGGCCTGCACGGTGTAAAACTGCCCAAGACCGGGAATAAGTGACAAAATTCCTGCGATGAAGGGATTTCGCTTGCTATCCATCGGAGTAAAGATAACATCACCCATATTGATAATCCAAAGCACGATATACAAACCAATAGCAAGGAGAATGGTAATAATGCCGGATGCAACTGAAAAACAGATCGCAATGCCAAAGACAAATAAAAGAGCCTTTAAAAAATGACCTTTGTAGAGTTGGCCAGCACCTGGTACAAGAAATGACAGAATGATAGCTACCAGTGGAGCCAATCCAAAAGTCTTATAGTATACAGACGATCCGCCAGGATAGGAGGACGTTGTATAGGTGTATGTATAGTAATATGCACCATCTCCACCAGAGCTGCCTGACTGATACTCTTGTTGCCAGGGGTTGTATGTCCCTGCATTATATGCAGCTCGTTTTGCAGGATCTATCAGAACGGAATATGCTTCATTAATTGCTTTAAACCGTTCTTCTGCATCAGGGAGATTTGACACATCCGGATGATAGATCTTTGCAAGCCCATAATACGCTTTCCGAATGGTTTTTTCATCAGCATCACGGGAGACATTTAACATTTCATAATAGTCTTTCATTGCAGTATTATGCCTGAGTTTAATCTACGTTGATTTTTGGTGCATGTTCTGTTTGGGATCAGCTTAATAATAGTATCGCCTTTACCATGGATTCCGGCGGGACAAACTCATATGGCCCATGGAAATTGTGTCCGCCGGCAAAGACATTCGGACAAGGCAAACCCTTGTAAGAAAGCATAACACCGTCCGTACCGCCGCGCACGGGAACAATAATTGGCTCCCAGCTGCAACAAACGCGGCTTTCGCATATTCAATGCAGAGAGAGTGGACAGTTTCCACCGTGTGGTCTCTCCGCTGTGACCTTATCGTTTGTTAAAGTGACTGAAAGTGGCGGTTTTCCATTTTAGTTCGTTTAATAAGCCTTTCACGTTCATTTCGTAACCTCCGTGTATTATGCCGTAGGTGATGGGTTAGCTTAACATTCATCTTTCACGAGAATAGCACCAAGAAATGCAAGTCCCAAGCCTCCACCAAGAAATGCAAGTCCGATACCACCTTTAATGAATTCAATACACTCATCCAAGAAATAGTATATCCCATATGCTCCAGCAATAATGCAGACTATTCCGATGAGTAACATGCCTAATCCTAATTTATCCATATATAAATCTCCATATAGAGCTTTGCAGCATACAGAATTATAGATGTTGTTTGATAGATGTTGTTTGTAATCACGATCGCATGACTTCTAAGTAAACAGAGAGTCTTGCCTCCTCTTTTAGCGCAGAGATAAGATCGCGGGGAAGAAGAACTGCTGTTATATCTGACTGAATGCCTATTGTGCGTCCACATACGAAGCTGCTGCGCCTCCACACGAGATCAGTTGCATGTGCAAAGGACATCGTTGAAGAGCCACGTGAAGTCACGATGACTTCATGCTCCTCGCAGATCAATGTCGTC
The DNA here is from genome assembly GCA_009779205.1 of Methanobacteriota archaeon. Classification (GTDB taxonomy): domain Archaea; phylum Halobacteriota; class Methanomicrobia; order Methanomicrobiales; family Methanospirillaceae; genus Methanofilum. Next base: position 2,128 of record WRER01000095.1, read on the forward strand.
CGAAGTATTGCCTCATCATGTGCCAACGCTGATTGAAACTCATCGTTGAGATCTTGCATTCCCTTGTTTGCTGCAATCCCAATAATACAATCTCCCGTCACAGTAAGATGGGATTCCTTTGTAATCTCAAACGTTGTTTTATGGGTCGCTGATACAAGAGGGTGACCTTTTGCATCTATCTCTTCACAGATACAAGTCATCTGAGGAGGTGTCGAAGTATAAGCAGATGAATCTTTACTTTATCTTGGAGAGATATTTTTTATTATAGGATAAGTCATACAAGTAAGATTGACAAAGATCTACAGCCCCACAATGATTAAGGGACGTGCAATTTGCGTAAATCCTATAGCATATCGATGCGTTTGGAAAGAGGTCTAATGAAGGAGGATGTGCGAACATGAAGTAATTGATCGGTGCTCGTCCGCCTTACCGATCTGTCCCGTGCTTCTGAGTGTGTAATTGTGCATGATGCACTGTTAATGCAATACATTATATACAACACGAAAACACAATACTGCGAATGGATATTATCGATGTAGAATGCCCGGTATGCGAGATCATTACTGAGCACGAGATACTTCGCAATGAAAACAATCTTGTTGTGAAATGTATGGAATGTGGTCGGGTGCAAACCCTCCAGAAACCAAAAGAACCGGCACTGACCTCTGTTAAGGCGATCGTCAGCAAAGAAAACCAATCATTCGTTTGTCGAAGTGAGATGTACTGCACAGAGAGAGTTGCAGTTGGGGATCATATTGTTGCAGAATGTGATGATGAAAATGCATTTGGCGTTGAGATCATGTCAATAGAATGCGGTCCAAAGAGAGTGACAGCAGCACAGGCAGATGAAATAGATACGCTGTGGACGCGATCTATCGATGAGGTTGTTGTTCGATTCTCAGTACATAAAGGACACAAAACAATTCCATTATATCTCGTTTGTGAAGGAAATACTCGTTTTTACGTAGGAGAACAATACGAAATTAATGGAATAAAATGCAAGATCCACCACATTAAACTTCGAAATGGATCAATATGCAAGAGAATTGGAAAATACGAGCCGGCACTGACGATTAAGAGAGTGTACGCATATGTTGGTGCGAGTAAAACTGATAAAAACAAATATAATCGCCGCGTTGGTGTCTGGTAGCGTTGATGTCTAGCAGGCGGTAGACACGAGTGCACTAATTTAAAGTGAAATCAGTTGTATACGGGTCGTACTATCCTTGTATAGGATTTTTCGTGTTTTTCATGCCTTTCGTGGTTCATTGTATAGTTTCCGAGGAAATCTACTGTAAAAGATAGGGGCAGTGGAAAAGGGGTTTCGATTTTTGAAAAATCCATCGTTTCGTCTGGAGAAAGGATAAACGCAGAAAGAGTCAAAACGAATTCTATCCAGTCTCTTTACTTCTCACTGGGTAGCCTCTGCAACAGAACATAGGAACGTGGGATAGGTTTAACCGTAACGCAGTCGCTATATACAGAAGAATGGTTAATAGCATTGTTCTTCCAATCAAGAAAGTATTTTCCCTTGTTGAGACGAAAATAAACATCGAAATCAAAGATGAGCGAAGAATATTTGTCGGCAAGCTCGTTGCAGTTGATGAATATATGAATGTCCACATCGAAGAGGCAGTCGAGCGTATTCCTGGAGAAGCGGACAAATCACATGATTCGCTCGTAATTAGAGGAAACAACATTCTTTCAATCGCCCCTGCGGCATAACGTACCACACATGACAGACTTGGAACAGCAAGCGATAGTAGTTATTTCTGAATCTGAAAATGGAGTTCTCCAAAGCGAACTCTGGAAGATTTTAGGTGTGGATAGTCGCAAATGCTCAAGGATTGTAAAAAAGTTGCTCGATATGAATCGGGTCGAGAGAATTGAGCATAGGCAGGATGGCATCAAAACATATCGCCTCATTGCATGTCGTGGTCCAGTTGATCCGAATCTCTTATTGGCAGGTGCCGATCTGATTCCATGTGTTGCATGTGATCTGGAATGCAATGCAGAAGAATGCACACTGCTACTGGACTGGATGTATCAGCTTGCAATCTGTGAAGCATTGCCTGAGGGCGAGGCCAATGATGGCGATGAGACAGCACCTGATGATGAATGAAACACTCGTCAAAATTCTTTTAAAAAGCGTAACCAGCATCAAACCATTTTCATCTCTTTTCACACCATGAACCAGGCATATGTACGCCACAGGAGCCGGATATCGCAGTTGCTATTGCATCGGCGCTGAACTCTTTTGCACACGCACATGCTTGCGGCACAGATAGTTCATGGGCAAGGTACGCTGTAATCGCTGCCGATAAAAGACAGCCAGAACCATGTACATCATATGGAAAACGCTTTTTTGAAAATGATGTGACTTCTCTTTTTGAAAAAAGAGTATCTACAGAATAACTCGTATTTGACGTACTATGTCCGCCTTTTAGTAATACATAGGGGACGCCAAGATCCAGGATGGTAGCACCTGCCTGATGCAAATGTTCCTCTGTCTCTATTGTAATACCACTCAATAATTCAGCCTCAGGGATGTTTGGTGTGACAATCAGCGCACGAGGTAACAGCAGATCAATCAAGGTGCCAATGCTATCTGGATCAAGAAGCACATGTCCTGATGTTGAGATCATCACTGGATCAACAACAAGCGGAATATCTATTGGGAGGTGTTCATGTACCGCACAGATACACTCATGTGAGTACAGCATTCCTGTCTTTGCAGCACATGGGTAGAGATCTACAAACAACGTGTCCATCTGCGCAGTGATGTATTCCGTACAGACAGGATACACACCAGTTACTGCCCCAC
>WRER01000096.1 GCA_009779205.1 Methanobacteriota archaeon
AAACGGAGTCAAACATCGTTCTGTATCTCATGCAAAGGAGGTCTTTTCGCTGGCTATGGAGAATGAGCCTGTTGCAATGGAATTTTTAGATGAAGTTGCATCTATTACTGCGTACGGTCTCTCTACGATGATTGTAGCATATGATCCTTGTCTTATCGTGGTAGATGGCCCACTTATGAGAAAAAATGCTTGGTTTTTTGAATTATGTCTATCAAAGATAGATCCATATTTTTCATATATGCCAGAGATTGTGCTCTCTCCTTTGGATGGATATGCACCGCTTATCGGGTCGGTTGTGCCTGTGTTTGAGCGGTCAGCTCTCCCATCTGCATTATTCGAAATAATACCGTAAGATCCGATTCCACTGGAACATTCAGTTTAGGAAAGATCTGGCTTCAAACCGGTCATCAGTCACATTCGCTGACCGCTGATTCTATATACTAACAGCCTTAACATAATAAGGCTGAAGAGCTGAGGTAGTCTAGTCTGGTAAGGCGCAAGATTGGAAATCTTGTGGGGTTTTCCCCTCGGGAGTTCAAATCTCCCCCTTAGCGTATCTTTTTTGATGAATTCACATATTGATCAGACGGTAAAAAAGAGAAAATTGTCTGTTTTACTGCTTTGATTCCAGTATCTTTCGGATCGCTGATACTTCCTTAAGCAATGCAGCCAGATCTTGATTTGTATAATTGGGTGGGATACCAGCGTATTCAGCTCCTGTGGCAGCTGCAACAGACGGGTGACCTCGAACAAAATCCATGATAACGGCACGAAGAGGCTCTGGTTCTCTGATTCCTACCAATGAGATCTCAGGATTGCCATCTGCTGATGCACCGGCAGTCTGTATTTTCAGGTTTGAGATATGAAACAGGCGCATAAGTGGACCTTGTACAATATCCACATTCGTAATTCTGTTATATGGAACAATACCCGTTCTTCTAAACCATACTCCCCGTTTCCACGTCATTTCTGTTTTATTGAGGTGATAGGTTATTGATTCATTGTACAATGCTACCCAGAGCAGGGAGAAAGCGAGAACTACAACTAATAAAACCGATACAAAAAGCGGCAAGACAGAAGGCAGACTTCCGTCCTCATTGCCAAAGTACATCCATCCGGTAGAGAACGCCCATACAAGAACAATGGAGATTATTGTTGTGATCGCGAGATATGGTCTGTAATGCGAAGATGGCTTAAACTCTTCTTCTAAAGGGATCATATATATCTGTTGCATGTATTCACAATATCTCTTTTGTTTTATGATTTTCCTGATAAAACAAAACCCCTCTATGTCTTTACATGCTAACCTATAGGTATGGGGCATGTGACATCTGAAGAAAAAGTTCAGTTTTATCTGGTTCTTTTTTGCATGAGTCTCACATGTATTTTATGTGGTATTGGATCTATATGTGCCGGAGATGAGATGTTTCCTCTTCCTGAACGATTTTACGATCCAAGTACTCGTGATCAGGGATGGCAAACAAAGCTTTCAACAGATCTGTTGCAATTAGTAGACGCTCGTTATCATCCGGATGGCTTGAATAAAACAGCTGCACTTATTGAGATGGAGCATGTCGGCCTTGTTCGAATTTCTGAAACTGGGGATCCCCAGATCAATGTCATGGTGCAAATTCGTGATAAGGGACGATTTGAAGATATTTTTTATTATCTCAGCGATTGCACACGTGATACTACGATGGGTATGATTGGAGGCTGGATCAATGCAGATGATCTGAAATCTGCTGCTTTGCTTCCCGATGTACGCATGATAGAGCCTGTTCTTCCTCCGACCATCTCTGCTGCGGCGTTTATGCGGTATGATGGTAATCGTACTGCTTTTGATGAGGAAGAAGCTGAACATATAGGCTCAGAATCGCATTTTATCCCTCCAACAGGAACAGCATCATGGGAGTCAAAACTTTCAAGTGATATTATGCAGATTCTTGATCCTGATCTCCGCCCGCCAGGTCAGACACGTGATGAGCTGGTATCAGTGCTGCAAGCAACAGGAGTTCTCCGTGTTATTTCAGATCCAATGAAAAAAACAAAATCCGACGAGATTTTAGTAGATGCCAGAGTCCGTGAAGGAATGGGACTTGGGTACATGAATTATTTCTCTCATGTTTCATATGAACCCAATTACCATCGTGTTGCAGGTTGGATTGATCTGCAGCATATTGCTTCGTTTGCACAGGATGAAGCTGTACTCTCAGTACGTACGGTTTTGTCTCCTTCTGTTTCTAAGGTCTCATTTGATGCTGCATTCCCTGTAGATAGTATCGGAGTTTCAGCGCTTCGAAATGCTACAGGATATACCGGGAAAGGAGTTCGGATAGGAGTTATATCTGATGGTGTTACTGGGTTTGAAGAGGCAGTGATGGCAGGAACGCTTCCTTCCATTACCATTCTTCGAGATCAGGTTGGCGGGAGTGAAGGGGTTGCGATGATGGAGATCATTCATGCTATCGCACCAGATGCGCAGTTGATATTTCATGATCGCGGGCACAATCAGATTGAGTTTGTCCAGGCAATTGATAAACTGATTTCAGCTGGAGCCAGAGTTATCTGTGACGATATTACCTATATCGAACCATTTTTCGAAGATGGATACATTGCATCTCATGTTCGGGATCGTATTCTCACATATGGCGTGTTGTACATTGCTTCTGCTGGCAATATGGCACTTGGACATTATCAGGACAGATTCTCAGGCGTGGAACAGGAAGGATACCAGTGGCACGGATTTGGAACGAATGAGACACCATGGCTGACGTTTCAGATATCTGCAAAGGCCGCAGGTCATGTTGTGCTTCAATGGGATGATCCCTATGGTGCTGCAACAACAAACTATGATCTGTTTTTGTATGATGAAAGCGGACGTGAAATTGGAAGAAGTGTCAATGTCCAGGATGGAGATGATGATCCAATTGAATGGGTTCGTTTTTTGAATGACAGCCGATATGAGAAGACATATACGATACGAATTGTTCAGGCGGATGGAAATGGTGATAGTACTCTCGAGCTTTTTGTTCTTCCATTAACCGGGCAGCTGCTGCGTATGACTCCTCAGACTCCTGAGGATTCTATTTTTGGCCAGCACGCAATTCCAGAGGTTCTCTGTGTTACTTCTGCAGAGTTTGAGGATGGATTCATTGTCAAGGCGCCCTATGCTTCACAAGGGCTGGTAACTATTCGGTATCCATATGAAGAAATTCGGAAAAAACCAGATATTGCAGCTCCCGGAACAATATTTGTATCCGGGGCTGGTGGATTTCCAGAGACATTTATTGGAACGAGTGCTGCCGCCCCTCAGGTGGCAGGAATTGCTGCGTTGTTGATGGAAGGAGGTCCTTATCTATCAGAATCAGATATCAGGAAGGCTATCATTGCATCTGGATCGAATGGAACTTCGTTCTCACCTGATCTTGGATATGGACTTGTACATGCACAGACTGCTCTGAGGTTGCTTCCGTCACTTCAGTATCCTTCTGTTCAGGCACATCCCTCTTCTGAGCCAGTGTTATTGCCTCCAGAATCCCTGATTCATGGAGGAATTGTGCTGTATCCTGGATGGAATATGATTTCTGTTCCGCAGTACATGGCACTTGATGGTTTGACTGGTGCTGATCTGTTTCCGATCGATACTGGAAATCGTGCTATCTGGATGTATAACCACACGGTACAGGAATGGAGCGTAGTACGGCCTGAAAAGAAGATCAATGCATGTGATGTGTTTTGGATTTATTCAGCGCAGGCAGTTTCTCTTCAACCGTCTTCAGATGCAATTGTCTCTTCTGCTGCATTAGAAGAGGTGACTCTTGTTGCAGGCTGGAATCCTCTTGGGGTTACTGGACCGAATGCAGTTACTGCTGATTCGTTTCTCTCTTCGGTTTCGGACTCCTGGTCTCAGGTGTTGATGTTTGACGCACGTGCACAGACCTACCGACAGGCGATCATTAAAGACTCAGCAGGCAGTTTTTCAGATTCACGAATGTTGTATCCAGGAGAGGGGTTTTGGGTATATATGAATGCCCCCGTTACATTCTCATATCCATAGTGCTTATGTATTCATCACCATGAAATGTATGAAGATTGCACTCGCCCAGATTCACCCCTGCTGGAATGATCCTGATGCTTCTTTTTCCATGTTTTATCAGTATGCCAAAGATGCAAAAGAGAGAGGGGCGTCACTCATAGCTTTTCCTGAACAGGCTGCAACTGGTTGGGATCCACGAGATAATCAGTGTTTTATCGAATCAATAGATGGATCGATTGTCTCTCGTTTTCGTGAGCTTGCAAGAGATGTTGGAATTGGTGTACTTGGCTCGTTTCGAGAGCAGACAGATGATTTGCCAAAGAATACAGCTGTGCTGATTGATAGAAATGGCGGGGTGATGCTTTCCTACTCGAAGAATCATCTTTTTTATCCTGCACATGAGGATCAGTATTTTTCCGCTGGAGATAGAGATGAAACGCTTGTTGCAGAGATGGATGGATTTTTAATAGGTATTGCTATCTGTTTTGATCTTCGCTTTTGTGAGGTGTTTTCCAGGTATCAGAAGGCTGGAGTGGAGTTGATGCTGATTCCAACTGCATGGCCTGTTTCTACTATTCGCCATATGACATTGTTTGCACGCAGCAGAGCAGTTGAAAATAGCTGTTATACTGCCTGCGCCAATATTACTGGAGTAACGCCAGTCAATACATATGATGGGCAGAGTGTTGTTTTTTGCCCAGAGGGAGATTGTGTCTGCTCTGCTGACTCCAATGAAACACTCCTCATTGCAGAACTTCGGGAAGATGCATTTCATCGGAGATGGAAGTGATGTCATGTATCATTCCACTCATTTCACTTTTTCACTCTCATTACATATCATTTCACTATCGTGAAGTGAAATAGTGAAATGGAAAAGGGGGTTTTTAGAGGTATCAGGTATACTTTTTCAGATTG
>WRER01000097.1 GCA_009779205.1 Methanobacteriota archaeon
AGAATGTATAAATACAGAAAATAACATTTCTGTAGCTATTCACCCCAAGGATTTAGGATTTCTGTGGAAAATGTTTTAAATCACCACTTTTATTTTTGAACCGCGAATCTACCCACCTGAGGTTAGCGATTTAAAGAGCGAGTTAGGTGTCCTTATCATTTCCTTTGAGTTCATCTCTGGTTTTATTTCCATAATCTGTGCTTCATGTCACTAATTTATTGTACTTTAGTCCGATTTAGAATGCAGAGGTCTGTTACTCGATAGTACAATCAGCAAATGGTTATATGCAACTGAAGCAAATTGAATAAATAGAGTTTTGTATACAGGATGTTATTACATACCTCCCCGCAAAACGTCTGTGAAAGTATCTCATATACGCTCGTATATGAGTTGGTTAATTCAAGAGTCATTATAAAATTTCAAATCGAAAATGAAGAAATGTATGACGTTAAAAATGTGCCTAAAGAGTATCAGCTCATATACAATCATGAGGCACTCTTTTAACAATGAAATACACGTTGCTGATGTGCCTTTTGGAGGTTTGTGGTGCTGTTAGATAATTCCAGATGGATTTATGTTGTGGTAGAGTTGATGAAGTGAACTGGGATACCGCTGTTTTGTTCTTCACATACTTGGCAGGAAACAAAATGAGATGATTCCTCATGACGCAAAAATATGGTTCGAACTTCCACGTTCAAGAGTGTGTATAGAGTATGAAATACAAAAGTGAACTTCAATTGGTTTTTTCTGGGAAAGAAATCGCTTTGCAGAGAATAAAACTCATAGAATCAACAGTTTTCGACGATGAAACTGAAGAGCGGTTTAGCAGAAGGAGACATGCAAAATATAAAAACCTGTTAAAACAGTCAAATGAGAGAATAGCAGAGATCAAAAGCAGAATTGCAGAGGATATCAGTGCAAAAAAACTCCAACTGGAGGATTATAAGAAAGAGGTGACACAAGTAAACACTCGGTACAAACTTGGAGAACTCTCGCCTGAAGAGCGTGAAAAGCTAGTAAATACAATTCGTAAAAAGTATGATAAAGCAAGAACCGAAGCAAATGAATTGCTGCAATTATCTAAAGCGTCAACATCTTCAGAAATTGGAGGGCAGATCCCTATTGACATTGATAAAGAAGTAGATGACTTTGGAAATATCCTCAAAAAGACAGGGTTCGGAGGTTTATCAAAAGATTTGCCATTTGATGTATCCATTTCAGATGTATCAATGCCGGATATCTCAATACCTGACAATGTATCAGAGATGTTACAGAACATATCCATTCCAAAACCAAACTTCCGACGTGGAAATTTCTCTTTTGTTTGGATAATTGGTGGTATCATTGTAATCCTTATTCTGGCAGTACTGTTTTTAGGTGGCATAGCGCAAGGGACTGTTATCAAACTCGATTGTGTGTCCAATTGTGAGGGGTATGAATTGACCAGATCCGGTAATGTAGTTTCTGTAATGATTACCGAACCCGGGAAGTATTCATTTGCAAAAAGTGGCAACTCACAAAATAAAATACAGGTTTCTGTTATTTCTGCAGGAGTCACACTTGATGGAAAAGGCGTTGCTATACTCACCATTGAAGGCAAGAGTGACTTAGATCTTAAGAACATTAACATTAACGTTAATAGTAATATCGATTTTTCTCTTTCTTCCAATCCTAATACTTTTATAGGTCTTGCTGCAATATCTGAATGTAGAAATATTGAAAATTCATCCATTGTTGTAAATGATGCCTATTTTACATCTGGAATTGGATCATTATACGGAAAAATAGATGATACTACTAGCATTACCATGACGGGCTACGTAGACCCCTTAGGATCTGCTATGAATGTTTACTCTGTTTTTGGAATTCACTCTGTTTATGCTGGTGGTATCGTATCCGGTGGAACATTTACCATTGATGGGCAGAGTACTGCGTATGGAGTTTACTCTGTTCGTGCCGGTGGTATCGTATCAGGCGGAACATTTAACGTGAATAGTGAAGGCAGATCAATGTACTATCATACAGATGGTCTTACTGCCGGAATTGGCGAAGTTGATGGAACCATTTCCGGAGGGAGATTTACTGTGACGGGTAAACTCGCTGTAGGAGTTGCCAGTGTTCGTGCCGGTGGCATCGTATCCGGTGGAAGATTTAGTGTAACCGGCGATAGGGCTGTTGGAGCCGAAACTGATGGTGGTATCGTGTCCGGTGGAACATTTATTGTGAATGGGAATGATTGGAGACCCTAATGTATGAATTACAAAAATGAATTACAACTGACGTTTTCTGGGCGAGAAATCGCCTTAAAGAGAATAGGAGCCATTGAATCAACAGTTTTTGATGATGAAACTTCAGCGCAATTTAGCATAAAAAGGCGCGAAAAATATCAAAATTTGTTCGAAAAATCAGAAGAGAGGATAGCAGAGATCAAAAGCAGAATTTCAGATGATATCAGTGCAAAAAAACTTGAACTGGAGAATTATGAGAACAATGTGGCACAAGTAGACACGCAGTACAAACTTGGAGAGCTGTCCCCCGAAGAGCGTGAAAAGCGAGTACATGCAATTCGCAAAAAGTATGATAAAGCAAAAGCTGAAATGAGTGAATTACAGCAATTATCTCAGGCGTCAACATCGTTAGAAATTGGAGGACAGATTCCAATTGACATTGATAAGGACGTTGATGAGTTTGGAAATATCATCAAAAAGCCGGGGTTGGATGCATCAAAAATGTTTGGTTCCCTCAGGAGTAAAATGCCATTTTGACAATGCGGGTGTGCAAACTAGATCATGGCATACAAAAATGATTTACAATTGGCTTTTTCCGGAAAAGAAATTGCTACGCAACGAATTGCAATTATTGACTCAACAAGTTTCGATGATGAAACTTCAAAGCAATTCAGTAAAAGGAGACGTGAAAAATGTCAAAAAATGTTACATCGTTCAGAGGAGAGAATTGCAGAAATCAAAAGCAGAATAGCAGAAGATATTAGTGCAAAAAAACTTGAACTGGAGAATTACAATAACGAAGTAACACAGGTAAACACTCAGTACAAACTTGGTGAGTTGTCTCCTGAAGAGCGAGAAAAGCGAGTAAATACAATTCGTAAGAAATATGATAAAGTCAGAGATGGAGCGGTTGAATTACAGCAATTATCTAGAGCATCAACATCTTCGGAAGTTGGAGGGCAGATTCCTATTGACATTGATAAAGAAGTAGATGAGTTTGGAAATATAATCAAAAAGGCAGGGTTGAATCTACCAACAAATATACCTTTCGATATATCAGTTCCTGATGATGTATTATCAAAGGTAAACTATAACGACATATCCACTCAAGTACAGGGCCTCAGTCGTGGAAATATCCTCTCTCTTCTTGGAGCTATCGGAGGGATAATCGCAATTTTTTTGCCATGGCTTGGAATTGGTTTTGCTGCATTGAAGAAAGACGTATTTTCATTGCATGCATTATCGGGGCTGATCAACGATGTAGTCCAGCTAGCGAAATTAGCCAACACATTCGACGCAGGCATCCCATCTGAATATTTACTCATTGGAAGTATATTATCTCATTGTTGGCTTGTTCTTCTTGTTTTATTGCTTGTGTGTTGCTATTTTAGCATACAAGGGAGAGGTGCACTAACACACGTAGGAGTTGGCTCACTACAATTTGTCATACTCATAGGCTTGTACTGGATGTTCTTCCAAACGTTACAGAGTTGGAAAGAGGAATTTCCAGAACTCGGAGCACTAATTGCTTCTGGATACCATATTGAATATGGATTTTATATCGCATTTCTATTCGCTATATTGTTATTTTATGGAGGAATGTGTGAGTTGAAGGAATAATGCATACACAAGGGAATTGCTAAAAAAACATTATAGTGGTGAATTTATCGTGACAGGAAAAAATAGGGCTGATGGGGTTAGCGCTGTTGTTGATGGAGGTACTATCTTTGGAGGAACATTTACCGCTACTGTACCAGATGGATGGGCTGTCGGGATTGGCAATGTTCATAGGGGTATAGTGTCTGGAGGAACATTCATTATGAATGGGGGGGCCACTTCCCCTTATTGAAAGTGGTTCTGCAGGTTTTTTATGCATCCTGAGAGTACAGAACTCACAGATTATCTCAAACCATGTACATACATCGATTTTCAAGATATTGCAATCCAACAAAAAGCAGATGAGTTATGTGGTTCTCTTTCAGATGAACACGAAAAGATCAAGGCTGTTTTCGAGTTCGTACGAGATGACATTTTTCATTCCGCAGACATTGACAGCGAACGCGTAACCAGATCTGCCTCTGAAGTACTTCAATACAGGGAAGGAATCTGCTTTGCAAAATCACATCTTTTTGCTGCCTTATTGCGATCTATCGGTATTCCTGTTGGTTTATGTTATCAACGCCTGACAAAAGATACCACTCCGGACGCAGGATATGTGCTGCATGGACTGAATGCTGTATATCTCAGCGATGAAAACAGATGGGTGCGCTTAGATGCAAGAGGAAATAATGCGCAGGTACACACTCCCTTTTCTCTAACCGAAGAAAGACTGCCATGGCCTGCTCGAAAAGAATTAGGAGAGACCGATTATCACATCATCTACTCATCTCCGCCCTTGCCTTTTGTGCAAGCATTTGAAGCATATCACAATCGAAAGTCAGATGAGTTCGGCATCACCGAACTCTGATGAATGCTTTAAAAAGGTGGAATAATTACAGGATTTGGACGAGCAAATCTCTCAAAAGGTGGTTTTTCATCATCTGCCGGAGTATGCTCCCTGATATGAAGTGTTCCAGGCTCTGTTACAGAGATCGTGTATGTGTGCACACCGATCTCCGTTAATTTTTTCTCATTTATCATTCCTGTAATAACAGTGCTTGGAGGGGCATCGATAACCAGTTCAAGCACTTCATTTGGATATCAATATATGGTCTG
>WRER01000098.1 GCA_009779205.1 Methanobacteriota archaeon
GTTGGAAAGAAGAGATATGATGTTGCAAGTGTTGAAAAGAATATTGAGATAAATGAGAGCTCGCGATAGCTGCGAGCCGTCATACCGATAAAGAGTGCAGCAGACAGGAAAAATAAAATAATGGGAATGAGCGGACACAGCATCTCGATGTTTCCTTCACGCAAGAAGATAATAGACAGTGCGAGGAGAGTCATTCCAACCCCATATGGAAGCATCTTACCAAGAATGATAGCAGCCGGGTGGATAGGAGCAGATAATAGTACTTCACCCTGTTTGAGTGTTCTCTCATTCATGATGCTCATCATATAGAATTGAGACATGAAATAGAGGGGAAATACAAAGACAAAAACAAAAATAATTGCATCGAATGGAAGAGGAGGAGACAGTCGTGATGGAATATCATATGGATTTTCTCCAATGGTAGACAATGTATCTATTCCGAAAAGGTTTTGAGTAAGTCTTGAATCGAGAAGCTGCTGGCGAAGCTGGCGCTGTTCTGCCTCTGTTAATTGTGCAGGGGGCTCGACATATGTTATTGGATTCTCTGGTAAAACAGATTCAAGTGGCCGTCTTGGAGCTGCTACAGACACACCCTGACTCGTGGCAGTAAAGTCAAGTGGGCTTTCAATATATTGAGGATTTATCCACAGAGGAAATGCTGCGAAAATATCGCTCTGGGATAGATAAACACCCTCAGAATAGTATTCATAATCTCCTCTAAGTGCTGTCCTCGCGCCGGCACCACGAGATGTTGGGGCAGTGTATAGCCTGCCATTTATGATTGCTGCATCAAATCCACTGCTCCATATGGTATCGGAACGAATATCAGAAACAAGGTAGACGGTGAACCGAGGGTCATCAGCAACAATTTCTGCATATGATTGATCTGTTATCGCTAATTCATATACGCCGTCTTGCAGATGTATTCCGCTTGAAAAGGCAGTTGCACTAAGAAATGCAAGAATGATAAGAAGAGGAATAAGCACTGGGAGGGTTTTCACATTGAGCATGCTCTTTGTGTTTTTCAGTTCCCAGAAACTTATCGTGCGCAGTTGTTTGAGAATCTTCATGACCATTCTAGGATTAGATATGTTTTCAGATCTTGTATAATATTTGTTTGTGACTGTGGGTACTTTTTATGGCAGTGTGCAGAGGTTACAGTGTGATTGTAGTATCAGAGCTCTCAAAGTCATATGGAGATTTTGAGGCACTTGTTTCAGTTTCATGCACATGTGAACCAGGCCAGATTTATGGCATTGTTGGACATAATGGAGCAGGAAAGACCACATTTCTCAAGATAGTGGCAGGGTTGCTTGAACCAACATCAGGTAGTTTACACATACATGGTATTGATGCCGTAGCCAATCCAGGTGCAATGAAGCAATCTCTTGGTTATTTGTCTGAGGAATCACGACTGTATGAAAATATGACTGCACAGGAATACCTGCGTTTCTTTGGAGAAATATATGGAATACGCCGAGATGATGTTGATTCTCGTGCGCGAGAGTTGTTTGAGCAGTTGTCATTGGACCCCGGAAAGAAGAAGCTTGGAGAACTCTCAAAAGGCATGAAGCGCAAAGTTGCAATCGCTCGCACACTGCTTCATGATCCTGCATTGCTCATTTATGATGAACCAAGTTCTGGACTTGATCCAATGACAAGCAGGTTCATCGTTGATTACTTAAAAAAGCTTAAAAAAATGGGGAAAACAATCCTGCTTTCTGCACATAATCTATACCAGATCGAAGAAGCCTGTGACAGGGTCATGATATTAAAGCAAGGAAATGTAGTGATAGACGGATCAATGAACGAGATTCGGGAGCATTTTGGTTCTACAACATATGATGTCTGGTACACACCTGAAGGTGAAGAAGACGCAATGGTTCGTTCAGTTTCAGCAGTTGGCGAGGTAGAGGGAGTACTGACTGAGATCTCATCTCTCGGTGGAAGAGTGGAACGTATTGAAACACAATATCCTTCACTTGAAGAGATTCTGGTGAAGATTGAGAATGAATAAGCGGGAAATTTCACATAACGCTCTTGTGGATGCCGCATTGATGCAATTTGTTGGTCAAAGATGGTAATTTTGGTGACGAACTCACCTGCCGCTACCTACCTGGAGGTTCACTGAATGTTTCACATCGTTCTCCCTTTTTTCATACTCATGACAGATCGCTCTTGCTAGGAGGAGGAAAAAGAACGAAGAGGGAAATGTGGAGTTAGTTTAAGAAAAGGGAACAGGAAAAAAATTGGTTCAAAATAAAAATATGCAAAATCTTCTTTTAATGATTCATTTTTGTCAGATCTGCTATAGCAACATATACCCGATGAGCGGCAGAGTGATGAAGCATAATATGGTTGAGAGAAAGACCCCTCTTGATGCTACTTCTATATCTCCTCCATATTCCTGAGCCATAAACACTGTATTTGCTGCAACAGGCATTGCACTCAATAACACTGGCACTCCAAGCAGGAGAGGATCTGAAATAAACGGGCGCAGTATCAAAAATGTAATACATGGAATCACTAACAATCGTATTGCTGATATCACGTACATTCTCCAATCACGAAACGTTGATGAGACTGGCATTGATGCAATCATCGCTCCAATTGCAACCATAGCAAGAGGTGATGTAATAGATCCAAGCATGTCAAGTGAAGTACTGATTGGATAGGGTATAACAACTCCTGTTAAGAAGAAACACAGTCCTAGAATCGATGCAATCAGACCTGGATTCAGTATGTTTCTGAATGAAACTGTTTCAGTGTCTTTTCTAATCAGGTACACGCCAAGGGAAAATGCAAGCAAACCAAATGGAATATTGACGAGTGTTACGTAAAATGCTGATTCTGGTCCATAAAGTGCTGCACAGATGGGATATCCCATGAATCCGAGATTTGAGAAGAGTACCATGTAGCGATGTACTCCACAATGTTCACTCGCCATGCAAAGGAGATGTGGCAATGCCAGCGCAATGGCGCATGATATCGCATATATGAGTGCTTGAATCAGGAAGACTGAGATAGTATCACTCATTCTCTCTGCAGAGAGAGGCACCTGCATACTCATGATAATGAGGCAGGGGAGCGTAATATTGAGCACAATGGAAGATAATGCTGGAATCCATTCTCGTTTTATGGCTCCAAGATGAAAGACGAGAAATCCAATGCCAATGAGTATAAACAAGATGCCAATACTACTGAAAACGAGTTGGATCTCCATGAACTTAGTATTGATTTCTTTGGAGCTATTTGTAAGTAGAGGTTTTGTATTTGCAAAAAGGAGAAAAGAATGGATTTGTGCACTGTACATTGCAAATAGCAACGGACGTACTTTCAGACATTATAAATATAATCACATAATGATAAACTCATACCATATCATCGCGTGAGTCGTTTCTCGATTGGCCTCGCGGTGGTTTATATTGTACCAACATTACAACGAACACTATATTTGTGGGCAATTGTTCCGTATCAATAGTAACCCACCGAAAAAGTATTACGATACGCAAAAAAAGAAAGGGAAACTAAAAATTCTTCAATAATATCTGACATTTTCACGATTGACCACTAGCTAGAGCGTTTATTTGCACGATCAGATATACTGTTATCATCAAGCATCAGATCAGAAAGACGTGCAGCACCATCAATCTCACTCATAACCTGAACAACTTCAGCAGGAACAAGATCGTGCCACGACTCATTATTGCAGATTCGCCTTCTAATCTCAGTTCCACTTAAAGACTCACGTTCATGCATGATCGGTGAACAGACCGGCACACCTCGTTCCATGAACAATCGAGTCACAAGAGGATTACTGGAATAAGCCGTATCAAAAGGTGGAGTCATCGCACAGATATGTGAGACCCACAGCGCGTGTCTTTGGATATCCTCGATTGGAATCACATACCACATCTTGCGTATATTGCATGCAGCAAGTGTGCGAGTGATCATTAGGATGCGTTCACCAGCAGTAAATGGATCAGTTGGGGTATGACTGATCTGAGCACTGCCAATACCAATAATAAGCTCATCAGTCTCCTTGCACACTGTCTGAATAACAGACAAATGACCGTTGTGAAAGGGCTGAAATCGACCAATATAAAATGCCCGCCGAATTGGCTTGCAATGCGTATCTGGTGATGTATCTGATGTGTATTGCGTAATGTTCACATCCTCAATTTTTTATCGTAATTGTCTTCGTACTCGTTCTGATACATGGAAGCAAAGCCAATCAAATGCACAATTAGAGGTTGTTTGCTTGAAGTGGTAGATGAAAACAAATTTCTGCCAGATGTCGCAGGCAGGACATCAAACAGAAAAAATTGTGATCTGTACATTATGAATTGTGCATTGGCAATGTATTGCTTCGTGAATACCGTTCTGTATCAGTAATTATCTATTGCTACAATCACAAATAGTATTCCTTGTGCTTCATTATTTCTTCTACATTGCTTTGTTCGGTCTTTTCGTGGTAATACTTCTCTGGCTGAGAGACTGTCGTATCTATCTCAGAACTGGCCTTTTGGGATATAGAAAAGGAGCTGTGTATGGAATAGGATGTACTGCGCTCTCGATATTTGGTGCAGGTTTCGTGTATCTTCATCCACAGCTTGATCTGATGGGGCTTGCATTTGTTCTGATTGGGTTGTATATACAAGGAAAGGTAGAACGTGAGAAGATTTTTACAAATCAACCCGTTTGGGAGCGATTTTCCGGAAAAGCACCGCTAAACCAAGCATCGCCCAAGGGAAGAAATAGAAATCAGATGCAACACAATCAAAAAAAGAAACAATAAGGGTACGTGAATGTCCACAAAAATACTAGCAAAACCACGTGGAACGCGCGATATGCTTCCTGACGAGATGGAAGCTCGCCGTGAAATTGAGATGCGCCTTCGAAATTGTGCACGAACATTTGGGTA
>WRER01000099.1 GCA_009779205.1 Methanobacteriota archaeon
CAAGTGTGCTGACTCTGTAATTCATCTATGGGAGCATGCACACAAATCTCCGTGTTGATCTCTTCTCAACAGAACTTACGACAAAGAGTTTTTTAACTCAGATGGAGGCAATGTCGCTCGACATTTCAGATTTTTTTGCATGGGGATATATACGCCTGTTTCACTGCCACCTTGCAGAGTTCAAATGGACAGCAGAGGCAATGAATGATATCTTGGATCGTATTATTAATCATGCTAAATACAGCAATGCAGATGTCATTATTATCGATTCATTAACAATATTTACAGAACATACATCTCAAGAGGCTGTGCTGAACTTTCTAACAGCTGCAAAAAACATATGCGATAATGGAAAAACAATCGTTCTGACGATGCACACCTATGCCTTTGGTGATGAAACCCTGACACGTATTCGTTCGATTTGTGATGCACACCTGCACATGATGCGAAAACTTATGGGTGATAAGTACATTATGGTACTTGAAGTCGTTAAGGTCCGTGGTGCTCGAAAGACGACAGGTAACCTCGTGAGCTTCGAAGTTCACCCTGGATACGGCATGAAGATTATTCCGGTCTCTCTCGCGAAAGTCTAATACTACAACAGCATTATTATGGGGAAATTACAAATCGAAGGAATGATTCCATTCCAGGAAGCGGAAAGTCATGATGTGGGGGAGTGCCTTCTCAATGTTGAATCATGCGCTCTATACCGAATGCTCCCTGCAAATGCAAAAGAATTCGTACAAAAATTCCCTCACCTCCTTGAATACCTTCATATTTTTCCTGTTGATGAATTTGGAATCCCTCTCTTTTTTTCAGAATTAAAGCGTGACATCAAAGGAATTAAGGATCCAAACCTTATATATGCTGCAAAGCCGCCAATATTCGTCCACATTTTCTTTGACCCAAATGATGTAAGAAACTTCTACATCCCAATTGAACCGTCTTTCATGCATAATGTAAAGTCATTTCTTCCGGCAATTGAGGTTAAACTTGTAGATTTATTGGATTCACTTGATGAAGATCCTGAAACTGCAGAACAGCGTTCGATTGTATTGAAGCGTCTGCTGCAGGAGATCATGTATGTCCGACAGCCACATGAAAAACTCTCAGATCTTATCGCTCAGGCAGAAGATGTAAAAAATACATCATTTGGAGATAAATTTAAAACGTTTTTAACAACAGATCTCACGAAAGAAAAAAGTTCAGAGACAGATCCGGTATTTGCGAATATACCAGTGACAAAAGATGGAAAGATCATTGTTACGCAGCCGATGTATGAAGCCATTGAATATCAGATTATTCGCGACAAGGTTGATGTCGGAGTTTTGTTTCCATTTATTCAGGATAACTTTATCGAAGATATCACTTGTGATGGTCTTGGGCCGTTTTTCATTGAACATAAGATTTTTAAAGGGCTTAAATCAGTTGTTGGCTTCAATTCAGATGATATGCTTGATGATTTCTGTATTAAGCTCGCAGAACGTGCCAGAAGACCCATTACCGCAAGAACTCCTATAGTTGATGCAACACTCCCTGATGGCTCTCGTATTAACATTGTATATAGCAGAGATGTCAGCCGAAGAGGAAGTAATTTCACCATACGTAAAGCAATGGATGACGTCATCAGCATTACAAAGCTGTGCGAATTTGGTACCACCAACTATGCGATGTGTGCATATGTCTGGATTTGTATTGAGAACGGCATGTCAATGTTCATGAGTGGGGAGACTGCCAGTGGAAAAACCACGAGTATGAATGCTATCACCACATTCATCCCTCCTGACAGTAAGATCGTGAGCATTGAAGATACACCTGAAGTCATTATCGCTCATCCAAACTGGACGCAGGAAGTGTCAAAAGGGAAGGGGAAAGGTGAAGGTGAGGGTGGAGATGTTACGATGTTTGACCTGCTGCGTGCAGCTCTTCGTCAACGCCCAAATATGATCATCGTCGGAGAGATTCGTGGTGTTGAAGGTTCTGTGGCATTTGGTGCGATGCAGACTGGTCACCCGGTTATGAGCACATTCCACGCATCAAGTGTCGAAAAGTTAATTCAGCGTCTTACAGGAGATCCTATCCTTATTCCAAAGACATTTGTTGATAACTTAAATCTCGTCATTATTCAGAGTGCTGTGCGGCGTCCTGATGGAAGCACAGTTCGACGGCAACTTGCATGCAGTGAGCTTATTGGATACGACCCAGATAGTGGCGGTTTCTCATTTGTTGAAGCATTTCACTGGGATGCTGTAACAGATGTTCATGAGTTTACAGGGAAAGGATCAAGTTTTTTGCTGGAAAACAAAGTCGCAACAATGCTTGGTATTCCAGAACACAAAAAAGCAGTTGTATATATGGAAGTCGAAAAGAGAGCGAAAATTCTCGAGCGGCTTCATAAAGCTGGATATGTTGATTTCTACGACCTGTTCAAGATGATTGCAAAAGTAAAAGCACAAGGCCTCCTTGAGATTGAATTTTAGATCTTTTTAAACGCAAGCCATGACACATGATCCTTTTTTTATGGAATTTTTTTGGAGACGTAATATTGTGGTACATGAGATCTCTCTTCACTCTATGCTATCCTCCAATGGAGAAAGAATATGGCTGACGAAGTGATGCGTATTGAAAGAATCGAAGCTCCAAAAGGATTTATGGAGCGAGTTCGTCAAGCTAATAATGGTAAAATTCCATTTGAAGGCTTAGGAACGAGCATTCGCTACAGGCTCTATAAATTTTTTGTTGAAGATAAGTTCATGGGCCTTGACATTCTCTTTATGATCACCTACATGGCCTCTATTTTGTCTGCACAGCCAAGCAGGCCGGATATTTTCGGATATACCGGGCGTAGATCTGAGTACCTTTCAAGCAGATATATTCGAAAAGCCGACTTATTAGTTAAGCGTTGGGGATACAGCTATGTCGAGGCACTCAACAATGTCTCAAAAAAGATAGATAATGAGATGCTATTCTCGATGATTAACAGGTATGCAAGCTCGATTGAAGCCGGTGTAGCTGATGATGAATACATCCTCAATGAATATGAGACAATCCGCAATATCTACTCCAGCGACTATGATCAAAGCCTTGCTTCCTTGAAGTTATGGGGAGATGCATATATCTCCCTTTTATTTACAGCAGCATTGGTTGGTATTATTCTTATGGTTTCAATGGCACTCTTTGTGCCAGGAGAGGTGGAAACAACCTATACAATCGGTTATCTCTCTGCATTTGGTGTGATCACGTTCGGTCTCATCATGATGTTTAAAGCCGTACCAATTGATCCAAAAACACATGGTATGGATGAGGGATCAGCCGAGCAGAATATGATTCACAGATTGGAGAGGAAGATCGTGCCGGTTCTTGTGATTGTAGCACTTCTTCTTTTCTTGCTCGGCATGAACTATGGATTAGTCCTTATTTTGGTTGGACTGCTGCTGCTCCCGCTCGGAATGATTGGATATATTGATGATTCAAATATCGTTTTGCGTGATTCTGAATTTCCAACGATGATTCGAGGCATTGGATCCATTCAGGGAGGAAGAAGCTGTACCATGGCAGTCGCCATTGAAGGCTTGAATAAAAAATCAATTGCGTACTTACTTCCTCTCATAAAATCAGCATACACAAAATTAAATCTCGGACTTGATGAGAAACGCACCTGGCAGAGATTCATTAATGAGAGTGGAAGTTTTTTGATATACAAATATCTCCGTATTTATCAGGATGCATTACTTCTTGGATCGAGAGGAGATGTTATAGGAAAGGTTATAAGTCAGTCTATGCTTGATCAGGTTCTTCTCCGCGACCATCGTCAAAGCATTGTAGTTGGCTTTATTATGTTGCTCATTCCAATGCATGCTCTGATGTGTGGGCTTTTTTTGGCGCTCTATGCTATTCTTGCAACACTAGCTACAAAAATACAGGAACTGATGGCAGGACTCGGAGAGACAGCTGCTGCTCTCTCTGGAGGTGCTGGTGGAGCAGGGGATGTTGCATCTACAATAGGAGCCAGCTTGTTTGTATTTGAAAACTTCAATACGCAGCAAGTCTATGTGTATGTGCTTGTTATCATTACCATGCTTCTTATTGGAAATACACTTGCAGCAAAAGTTGTGGCAGACGGCGACCGATATCTGGTATATCTCTATGGAAGTGTTCTATCAACAATTACTGGCATACTCATTGTCGTAGTACCAATTGTTGTGAACATACTATTCGTGATTCCAGAGTATATGTAATATTGTAATATATGGCAATTCATGGGAATTCAAGGCGATCAGGGAGCATATGTAACAGAAGTGCATTTGAGTATGCATTTATGCAACCCAATCAAATACAACTAAGTACTCATAAGGAGATGCTGAATGGTAAAACTCAGTGATTCAACGCGGCGGCTTGTAACCTTCTTATTGATCGTTATAGTCGGATCAGCATTGCTTATTTTTGATATACCTATTCTCTATCTCCTTTTCGTAATGTTATTTATTGCACTGGTATTTGCGCTCTTTACAGGGATGCTTATTCTCTCGGAGATCATTGCAGAGCTTCGTGAGCAGTTTAAAGAATATCGTGCAAAAATAAAAGCCCAGACTGCAAAAGATCGCAGTGAAAGGAAGAAAGAGCGAGAAAAAAAGAAGGAAGAAGAGGGGAAGAGTACAAAGGAAAAGATAGGTGGATTATTTGGAGGACTTCGATCGAAGGATGATAAGAAAAAAGAGAAGTTTTCCAAAGGCGATAAAGGTAAGGCAGAGAGTCCAGGCAAGAAAGCAGATAGTGCGCCAGCTGCAAAAACAGAATCAGCTGGGAGTGGTGATCTCGATCTTGATGACTTTGATCTTGATCTTGACCTTGACGCCGAACTTTCTGGTCTCGATCCAGAGATTGGTGAGGTGCGAACACC
>WRER01000100.1 GCA_009779205.1 Methanobacteriota archaeon
AGACTTAAATTTAAAAAAACGGTATCAGTTTATTGCCGGTCTTCGTAACATAGCAGCTTACAATTATGAGGGGTTGCGTATGGACGATAATTTGGGGAATTGTTACAAGAGATATTCCTGAGCTACTGGAACAGGTGAAGGGCATACTCAATACGCTCACTGCCGACACGCACTAACCAAGCTTTGAACGGCTCGGATTTGCAAGTCTCGGGATAGATAACATGCAAACGATATGGAAACAGAGGCAATTGAACAAAATACTGCGAAAAAACAGTGATTGGAGGGACGAGGAATGAAGCAATCGGACAGACTTGATATTGTTTGTATCAGTAAGTTGCTAAAATACATTCAAACCCTGCGTGACGCCTATGGCATGTTCAATATCACCAGCGCGGAAGATTTAGCAGCGAACGATATATGCCAGCTTGCTGTCACACAAATAATTACCAACATATACGAGCTTAAGCTAAAAATGCGAAGCAAAACCCTTGATAGAACTCCTGTTTTCAACAAAATTGGACTGAAAGCATCCAGAAATATTGCAAGCCATGATTACGACAGCCTGGACTTTGAAATAATTTATAAGCGGACTTGCCAGCTTTTAAGGCAGGAAGTATCAGACGAGTTGGAGGCCGCCAAAGATGCTGTCAAACGTGATAATACAGGCGATCCGCAAGGCTGAAAACTATCCATGCATTATAAGGGTGGGTGTTTTTGGATCATGTGCCCGCGATGAAGAGACGGTCACCAGCGATATTGATATTCTGATTGACTATGATAACAGCACTGATGACTTTCTTGATGATTTAGACGGTTTTATGGAAGATATGGAACAGCTGGTAGACGTTAAAATAGATTACATTACTATGGCAGGGCTGTTGAAATCACGTAACATTGCATTCAGGCACGAGGTCCTTCGTGACGTGAAATGGATTTACAGTTCCAAAGGCGGTGAAAAATGATGGTTTTCAAAGGTGTCAGAGGGTACACGTGTTCAAACGACCATGCCCGGACTCTACACCGTCTCACTCACTGGAACATGTGATGAGCGGTCAGGAACAGTGACGAAAACAGGCTATATCTCCGTAGAACCAAAAATGGAATAATGTTTCTTGGAAAAAAACATACACTTTTTACAATCCTCTGGACAGATGAGACCCCTTCGGAAACCATTCCACCTTATGATTCTCGATCATAATGTCTCAGCTGTACCTCCACTTCGGGCTTCATCAGAACATGTTTGTTGCCATTTTGATAAAACCAGTTTCCGAGGAGGTCTAATATAGAAGAGGGACACGGTGAAATTTGGGATTGGAATTCAGAAATAGCTCAAATATGTGCTGAAAAATGAAACGAGTAAAAACAACAGCAGTCATTCTCACAAATTCTTCTCACCATCTTTCATAAGAACCATCATCCATAAATCCTTTTTTCACACAAACATATAAAAATACAAAACTGTTGGAGGACTTATCCAAAATCACCCTCGTCCTCCTTTTTCATGAACATAGACACACTGCACCTCAAATGGTATGAAGCCAGCAACTCTCACGTTTATAAAACAGCGGTTTACTGAATATTATAAAGATAACCCTGTAATTACTCCAAACTCCGTTGAACAGCGTGAATTTGCATATATTTTCTTTGATCACGGATATCCAGACGAAATCCGGATGAAGAGGCATATGGGCTTTGGATCTGCGGATGAACTTCATGCATATATCCAAAGCCTTGTTCCTGCACATGCCTACTATGGCGTGGCGTACTATGAATACCCCGGAGCTCCTACTATGGCTCAAAAGGGGTGGACCGGGGCGGATCTGATCTTTGATCTCGATGCAGATCATATCATGCGAGGTTCATATGCAGAGATGCTTTCCCGCATTAAAGATGAACTCATACGTCTTCTTGATATGCTGAAAGATGAGCTGGGTATCTCTGTACATGACCGCAGTGCTGATATTGTATTCTCTGGGGGACGTGGATATCATCTGCATATTAAAGATCTAGCCTTTCGCGGATGGACGAGTCGTGAACGTCGTGAGTTGGTTGATTATATCTGTGGTATTGGAGTTTCACCTGCAGTCATGCTTCGAGAGGATGGTCATCAAAAGGGATGGCCACAGAGATACCAACAGCTTTTACATGGATACCTCACTCATCTGGCAGGAATGGAAGAGCGAGAAACACTCCATGAACTTATGACTCTAAAAGGCATTGGAAAAGTCACAGCATCCCGTTTCATGTCAGAAGTGCCGATCCTCCAAGAGACATTGATGCACGACCCCTCTCAGATTCTTATTCGGGATCAAACGATTGGATCTGTGCTTCACGCTCTTATGGAAAAGGATACCTCTTTTTACCGCCAGATTCGCGAGGCTGGCATTCAGGTCGATGAACCAGTTACTATCGATACACGACGACTCATTCGCCTTCCTGGTTCATTGCATGCAAAATCAGGTTTTCGAGCTACTCCTCTTACTCCTCGTGAACTTGAGAATTTTGATCCTCTCATTGATGCAGTATGCTTCACAGATGATCGTGACGTTATTATTGATGTGCGTGCAGAGTATGACATATCATTGTTAGATACAACATATCATCTAAACATTGGAGTTAATCAGGTACCAGAAGCGGTTGCAGTGTTTATGTGTTGCCGTGGTATGGCTGAGATCTCTGACAAAACAGCAGGATCAGATCATGTCACTTGAAGAGTTACGGGGAGTTCTCCTTACTGAAAGAGAGTCAGGTAAAGTTACTCCTCTTCCTGTACATCTCTTTGAACGGACTCATGAAGAGATTACGCAACTTCAGGATCAAGTATATGCAACTGAAGATCCATTTTCTTCAGAGTCACAGATGCTTATTGAAAAAGTTGCAAGCATCAGAGTGACTATAGAAGAGATTTTTTCAATTCGATCAAGTAAAATCGTCTCACTTGCACAAAGCCATGCTGATGGCAGCTTTATTGATAGAGAAGAGCTCAAATTGCTTCACCCCGATGAACTCTCAATGTTTCACCACGTTGTTGAAGCTATTCGGGAATGTCGATCTGTGCTGATCGATCATAAGGTCACGCAGCAGCCTGCCGGTCTTTCTTCTGCAATATCGGCTGCATCCGTGCATGATGTTGTACCTAAAACCATACATTCGGAAAGAGTGTTATCTTCCTCCGTTTCCCCTCCAGCTGATCGCGGCACAGCTGATCCTTTTAATATCAGTGAGAGCCTTAATGCAGATAATGTGCGCGATGAGAAGCATATTGCTTCTCTGGCCCTTGATGATGCAGTACAGAATCAAGAATCTTCATCTGCTCTGGGTGCATCTGATAAAGACATCGTCGACGACCTTTGTGACTCAAAAGCGTACTCTTTAGTGCTTGTTGTGGCTGATATGGAGCCATTTATGGGAGTTGACGGACATGTCTACGAGATACGAAGTGGAGATATTATCACTCTTCCAAGAAAGAACGCAGATGTACTGACTGAGAGAAACATAGTATTAAATATAAAATCAAGCTGATCTTATTGGTATTCTTTTACAGATAAAAGAGGCTTATTTTCATGAAAATGCCATCAAAATTCAGGACATATTGTCCATATTGCCGTACACACCAGATACATGCGGTGGAAAAGGTCAAAAAAGGAAAAACAACCAACCTTCACAAGGTTGAAAGACAAAAAGCAACTCGTACCCACATCGGAAACCGCGGTAAGTTCTCAAAGATTCCAGGTGGAGATAAGCCAACAAAGCGTATTAATGTCAAATATCGTTGCGAAACTTGTAAAAAGGCGCATCTGAGACCTGCATTTAGAATTTCAAAGTTTGAATTGGTGGAGCAGTAAGCATGGTTATTTTAAGCCGAGATAATCGAAGCAGATTTATTAAAGTCCGCTGTCCTGATTGTGAAAACGAACAGATCATATTTGAAAAAGCCAGCAGTACAATTAACTGCTTGGTGTGCGGGAGTATTATTGCAAAACCCTCCGGTGGAAAAGCAATCATTTCCGCAGAGATTATTGAAGCACTTGAGTGATTTATGTCTGAGAGATCGTGGCCAGATACCGGAGAACTTGTAGTCTGTTCAGTGGTGAATGTAAAAGATTTTGTAGCATTTGTCACTCTTGATGAATATAATGACCGTGAGGGCCTGATTCCGATCTCTGAGATTGCTCGTGGCTGGATCAAATATATTCGTGACCATATCAGAGAAGGGCAGAAAGTTGTCTGTAAAGTTCTCAGCGTGGATAGTGGAAAAGGTCACATTGATCTGTCACTCAAAGACGTCAATGAACACCAGCGCCGTGAAAAGATTCGTCAGTGGAAAAACGAATCAAAAGCCCGCAAATGGATTGGATTCGCAATCGCTAATTTAGGAAGGCCTGATCTCCTTGAAGAGATCTGGGATAAGTTGTATGATGAATATGGAGAGGCATATCCTGCTTTTGAAGATCTCATTGTGAATGGCACACATGTGCTCACTGATATTGGATTTGCCTCTGATGTTGCAGATGCACTGTATGCAGTTGCAGCTGATAATGTCAAGCTCCCAACCGTTACTATCAGCGGAGATCTGTATTTGAAGACAACATCTCCAGATGGAGTTAATATAATTCGGCGAGCTCTTCGCAGCGCCAACCCAAAGGTAGAAGAAAATATTAAAGTTGAAATTACCTACCTTGGGGCTCCAAACTACCGCCTAAAGGTAACTGCCGATAATTATAAAGAAGCAGAACGTACCCTTGAAAAAGCATCAAATGCAGCAATGGGTGTCTTAAAACGAGCTGGCGGAGAAGCAAAATTTAGCAGAAAGTCGAAGTCCGGTAAGAATACATGAGAGGGTGCATGCGCATCTGTGGCATGGGTCACTACTCGCTGCATGAGATC
>WRER01000101.1 GCA_009779205.1 Methanobacteriota archaeon
GCATTTATACTGGCGTCCTTCGGCGGGTGTTTCATCCGGACTTGAGTATTTTTGTGCGAGAGCCAGCTGTTCAGCACTCCAGTTCATACCATACCCTTTGATGTGTTTTCGTATATAGGAGTTACGCAAAAAACCAATATGGCTTAACTTTTTATCAACTTAAAACAATTAATTGAAGTGACTTAATACGGCATTATGATGTACAAACGTGCACCTTAGCTGTAGATTCACGTTAGCAGAACCTGCAAAACATTCATAATTGCATCTCCACTTTACTGACTATCTTCATTGCAATATCTATGCTTTCTTCGCAAGGTCAGGGCTATCATCAAGTAAACTTCTCAATACCCTGGATGTTTCATCTTTATTTCGACTTCTGAACGTTTTAAAAATTTAGTACTCCTTTCAGAATGGTACGGTGCATGAACAATAATTTTTTTTATATTGGTTGGAAGAAAAAATATTGCGCTAAGTAAATTAATGAGAATGGTACACATACTTTCGAATGAAATCAAGTGGATATCACGCAAAAATGACTTTTCTCACATTTTTTGCCGGAATAGCACGTATGACTAATTGAGAAAATTGGTATATATACCCTACACAATACATATACATGAGGCTACATCCCCCACATAGCTCAATACTTTTAATATTATTCTTTTTATTTGTCCTCCTCTGTGGAACTGGGACAGCAGAACCTGTTTCTGACATCTCACAAATATCCATCTCTTCTGTAACACTCACACCAGAAGTCTATGCACCAGGAGACAGAGGCACTGTTGAACTCACCATACTAAACAGAGGGAACACCAGTATACAGCTGGCAGCTGTCACCATGACAGGAGCTGAACTTAAGATATTAAGTCCATCTTACACGCTCGTGAGCCCTATTGGAGGCGGCGATACCAGAACATATTTCTTTGATTTCATCGTTCCTATGGAGCCTGGAATCTACTATCCATATATATCTGTAAACTCAGCACGTTCAGGTTTTTTTAAATACCCTGTTCCTATCCGCGTTGATGCGACAAAGCCTCTTATTACGCTTTCTCAGATTCCATCATCTTTCACATCAGGCCGTGAAACAGCCGTAGAGATTCAGGTTGCAAACAGTCGCCCGGACACCATTCGAAATGTTCAGATAATCCCTCTCATTCATGGAGAGCCAGCAGCTGAGGCAATAGAAATCATTCCAAACCAGTACTTCATCGGAACACTTCCGAGCAGAGAAACCAAAACAGTTAATTTCACTTTGACTTCTACAATCGAGGCAGATCTCACATTTGCTCTGCATTATCAGACTGGAGATAATAAGCATGAATCAGAAGTAACACTTCCAATTCGCTTCTCAGTCAATAAAAAGCAAGCTGACATGGCTCTCTCATCAATCTCATTCAGTACTCAGAGTGGAGTACAACAGATAACAGGGGATATTACAAATGTCGGCCTTGAGACAGCATACTCAGTCACTGCCACGATTGGTGAAGGAGCAAACCCTGTCTTCCCATACAGAGACTATGTGCTTGGAACCCTCAATCCGGATGACTTTGCAAACTTCCAGCTCACCTTCGAGCCAATAGGAACAAGAGATACTGTAACCCTCATTATTACCTTCAAAGACAGAGATGGAAACGAGTACATGCAATCTTTCCCATTTGAGCAAAATGGTTCAGCATCAGCATTTGATGGGACGCTCATCACGAGTTCATCATCATCAGGCGGTGGAGGCATGCGCATGAACGTTGGTGGCGGAAGCATGGGTGGCGGAGGTGTGCGTATGACCACTGGCGGCGGAGGCGGAGGTGGAACCAGAACCTTTGTAGGTCCAGCCCCAATGCAAGGACCTGGAAGCGCAGAAACAGTTGCTCCATCTGACTCTCTTCCCCTCCTCCCGATTGCGATAGTCCTTCTTGCCATCATCGGTGGTGCGTACTACATTCGCAGAAACAAACAAACAAACAAACAAAGCAAAAAAATGAGCAGGAAAGGGTGGAAGGATCTCAAACTCATGAAAGAAATTGAGTCCTACGATCAAGAGACAGACGTACAAGACTCTGATCAAAGTACCACCTCACAGACACCAGATGAGAAGTGACATGACTCCTGTACTCCAGTTCATTCACGTCACAAAAACCTACACCCTCCCTGCCGGGGATGTCATCGCCCTCGATGATGTAAGCTTCACCGTTGAACCCGGTGAGTTCGTCGCTGTCATGGGTCCATCAGGGTCTGGGAAGACGACCCTTCTCAACCTCATGGGTTGTCTTGACGTCCCAACAGAAGGAGAGATCTGTATAAATGGTACATCCATTGCAGACATGAATGACAACGAACTCACGCATGTTCGTCTCAACACAATCGGTTTTATCTTTCAGTACTTCCACCTCTTCCCTCTCTTAAACATCATAGAGAACGTTACATTCCCTCAAGTTATGAAGGACAAGGGAAAAGCAAATAATAAGCGAGCTCATGAAATCCTTCAATCAGTTCAGCTTGAAACAAAACTCTACACTCATCGCCCGAATGAACTTTCTGGGGGTCAGCAACAGCGTGTTGCAATTGCCCGTGCCCTCATAAATGATCCTCCTCTTATTCTTTGTGATGAGCCAACAGGAAACCTTGACAGCAAGACTGGAAGGGGCATTATGGAGATGCTTTTTGCATTACGCGAAGCTGGCAGAACCATCATTATGGTAACGCATGATCCAAACAATGCCGAGTATGCAACACGAATAATACAAATCAGGGACGGACAGATAGAATGATATTTCTCGAACTCGCCAAACGAAACCTGCAACTCCACTATATCAGAACCATCCTTGCCATGCTCGGCATTGCAATCGGTGTTATCGCCATTGCTGCCCTTGGCATCCTTGGAAATATGATGTACTTAGGCATTAGTTCCCAGTTTGCTGATATTGGAAGCATCATGAATGTCAATCCGGGTCCGGATGCACCATCAGATGCAGACAATAGAAGGTACTTAACAGAACGCCATCTTCAAACCATCCAGCAAACTGCACTTCCAAATCCAGCTGTTGGCACTTACTCAGGCTCAGATATCATGCAATTTAGAAATAGCAGAGCATGGGCGAGTGTCTATGGGCTGAGTACGCAAGATATGGCGATTGTTACTGAGTTGGAAGAAGGTATTTATCCCCGTTCGACCGGCACAGCAGCAATAGGAGCAGTACTTGCAGCAAATAATAATTTCAAGTTGGGTGATAAGGTCCAGCTCGATAAACTTGGATATGTTGAGGTAGTCGGCATTTTGAAAGATTCCGGAAGCCGCATGAGCGGACTCTCTGCGGATCGGGCATTTATCATCACGAGAGAATGGTACGTCTCAGTCTTTGACAGCCCTGGATATGACTCAGTCCTTATAAAGCTCAGTGATACAACCACGTACACCACAGTCATGGATGAAGTCCAGACTGCTCTGAATAAACGCGACAGAGAGATTATCTCTATCTGGGATACGTCTTCATTCTCAGATATGCTTTCAGAAACACTGGGTCAGATGTCGATGTTTTTAACTGCTATTGGTGGAATCTCGCTCCTTGTTGCAGGAGTAAGCATCTTCAATATCATGATTATGTCAGTGAATGAACGCATCAAAGAGATCGGGATTATGAGAAGTATTGGAGTTTTCCGATGGGAGATCATGAGTATGTTTCTATATGAAGGAGTCTTGCTCGGAATTATCGGAAGCGTGATTGGTGGTGTGCTCAGTCTTTTTGCCGGATACGTACTTGCAGTTGGCATGGAGATGGTTGAATTCTTCTTTAATATCACAACCATGCTCCCTGTTGTCCAGGCAGTTACCATGGGAATCGTACTCAGTCTCATATGCACATTATATCCTGCATATATGGCATCAAAGCTGAATCCAATCGATGCACTGCGACATGACTGATGAACACATGAACATAATGAACTTAACAGGAATTTCTATGAATACATCAACCAGAAAATATACGCATTCTTACTCTATCCTCTGTATCGTATGTGTATGCATTACCATGAGCATCATGCCTGTTGCAGCAAGCGATGGCGATGTCTATCTATCTCCAGGTATGACGTCAAGCATTGCTGTGACAAAGTTCTCAGTATATCCAGAGACGCTGGCACCACTTGAATCTGGAACGATTTCTGTAACAGTTAAAAATATTGGGACATCTCCGGCACAGATAGAGCGTATCAATGTCGATGGAAAAGATATTGTTGTGACAAATAATGTTGAGGATCAGCGAAATACGATAGGAGTTGGTGACACCAGAGACTTTACATTCAGTTTCATGGCACCTGCAAGAGAAGGGACGTTTTATCCAAGCCTTTTAATTCAGACTGCAAAATCAGGATATACTCGCTATCCATTTAGTATTAAAGTAGATAAAGCAGAGGCTCAGATCTCGCTCGCACAGAGATCAGCACGATTCAATCCTGGCATTGAATCTTCTGTCACACTTCAGATTGCAAATCCCCGCTCAAATACCATCCGTGCGGTACAAGTTCGCCCGATCTATGATCTGGAAGCATTTGAGAGTATGGTTCCGAATGCAATTTACATTGGTGATCTTTTGGCAGGAAGCACAGCTGATGCGGTATTTGCGATGACTCCAAGGCAAGATACAGTGGTTCAATTTGTGCTTGCGTATATGAATGGGGATAATCCCCACGAGGTTATCTATGAGCTCCCAATAGTGCTTGGTCAGGATAAGAGATTGGCATCTCCCATGCTTTCAAATGTTATGGTGATGACTAGTGGTTCTTCATATCGGGTGAGTGGAAGCATAAGTAATGCAGGACTTGAAAATGCAAATGGACTTGTCATTACCTCCGGAAGTCCGGCAAGACCTGTCTACCCTGACAGAGA
>WRER01000102.1 GCA_009779205.1 Methanobacteriota archaeon
ATTTCTGCTTGCTCTGCAGTAACAACATCCATAACTACACCACCTTTCTGCATGGATGCAAAACCACGTTTTATGAGTTCGGTACCCCAACGAAGGTCATCAAGTTTCATCGATTATATATTGGCTTGGAGGAGATATAGGTCTCTACATATGATTACACAAAAAAGAGAAAGACATTTGACAGGCCAGAGTTATGATTTATATATCGAAAAATAGATAGGAGTTACGCACCCTTGTCTGGAAAAAATTATAGCGCATACCCCATCCTATTTCTCTTCATGCGTGAAAACCAATGCCATCCAAGCCTTTGAATAAACTTCAGATTTTCAATAGATGCATACCAACTATCAAACATAATGAAATTCGGCTCAAAACCTCTATTTGCCGCCGTTTGTAGCATGGAACGAAGATGGTCGTTTTTAGTCAGATGGTCTCCATCTTTGTCATACATTCGGTAGTCAATGGGGAACGTATTCGTCCCGTCAGTCCAAACAAGCGTGATAAGTCCAATTCCTTTGATGACTCTGTGATGCTTGCCGCTCCATTGAAAATAGGTCAAAACAATTTTTTCTGAATGCATTTTGTCAAGAACAGTATCATCCAAAATAAGCCATCCACTGCGTTTTTAAACAAACGGTGTAACCTCTTCCCACAACCTCTCTGGAGGTAAGGCCTTCCTTGTAAGAAAGCGGTTAAACGTGTCGTGACTAATAACGGTGCCTGTTTCAGAATAGCATTCGGCAGTTTTCACGCAGGAAACATCACACTGAGCTGCAACAAGGAAATTGATCTAATCACATGTACATAGTGGGGATGAATGTACGATTATATAATATAAATGCATTATACGGAGTCTTTTCGGATATAAAAATGGGGTGCGTTACTCCTAAACTGTATGGCATTTCGAATCAGATCACTGTTGAAAATATAGGAGGGCCAGAGATAGTTACTGTTGCTGGAAATGAAGAAAATGAAGAGTACTGGATGAAAAGACCAATCAATGTAGTGTTTATGGTGTTTTATCACTATACATCTCTTTTTCCAGAGTGCATCATCACAATTGTACACCTTATTGTATTACATAACAAATACTGATCTATGATGATGGTGATCGGCGGTGGTCCAGCAGGTCGGATCGCAGCTATGGAATTAGCACAAGGACAGCGTGAAGGTGAAGATGTTATTCTCATTGAAAAACGTGCGGCTGGACTTGGCGGCCAGTGCCTGCATGCTGGTTGTATGGTAGTCTGTGCGTTAAATGATGTCGCTCGCCATCTTGTACAGTCAAAAATGTTTTATGAGGATGGGATTGTGACAACCCCTGTAACGTTTTCGTATCCTCATGTACTCGATGGTCTGCGTGCCGTGCAAACAAAACTCGCCTCGATCATGTATACTGAGACAGGTGATGCCGGAGTGACACTTGTTTTTGGTGACGCAACAGTTTCAGGAAAGGTAGTTACTGTGAATGGGGAAGTGTACACTCCTGACTCTCTTTTGATTGCAACAGGCTCTACTCCGCATATTCCTTCTCTCCCGGGAACTGAGCTACATGGCATATATACCGTTCACACAGTGCTATCAAACCAGCAGCTTCCATCCAACCTTGTTATTGTTGGAGGTGGTGTCATTTCTGTTGAGTTTGCGTATATTTTTGCTCAATTTGGGGTGAATGTCACAGTAGTTGTGAGGAGTAGTTTGCTGCGAGGCTATCCGGCGCATGTTGTTTCTGGAGTGCAAGCTGATTTGGCGAATGTTTTGATAATAGAAAAGGCTGATATTCATGCTTGTGTTGAGACGGAGCCCGGGAGTGGCATAGTTGGGAGTGTGACGATTCAGGTAGATGGTAAAGAACAGTCAATACCTGCTGATATGGTATTGTTTGCAGCTGGAAGCCGCCCAAATACCACAATGATAAAGGGTATCAAGTGTAATGCGGCAGGAGAAATCCTGATAAATGAGCGCATGGAGACCTCAGTTCCTGGGGTATATGCAGCAGGTGATGTGTGTGGTCCTCCGTTTTTAGCTCCATATGCGCGATATCAAGGACGGGCTGCTGCATCTGCCATGCTTGGAAACCAGATCCCACCCCGCCCCAAAGTTGCGCCACAGGCAATAAAACTTCACTATGATCATGGCTGGTGTGGTTGGCCTCAATCAGATGAGCCTGATGTACTTCAGGCAGGAATGCCTTCTCTGGTAGGTTCTGGAAGTTTTTGGAAGATAAGGCACACATCAGCTGGGAAGAGTGTTCTCGTGTCTCAGAAGGATGGAACAATTGTCTCGATGTATGAAAGTTCACCCGTAGGATCGCTTGCAGCTGCATATATGGGATATCTGATCGAAAATGGTGTTACTGTACAGGAGCTTGCATCAATGCTTGAAGTTCATCCGTCTCCTGATGGTATGCACTTGCTCGCGAAGTATTTCGCGTCCCAAATCTAAAAGTGTCCTATATTTCCAAGGTGTCCTTCATCAGCAGCGAAAATGTGACCAACGTAATTGGTGCCACAGTGTGGCACCAATTGGAAATGTGTTGTAAAATTGGCGCATACGGCGTGACCTGCTTTCGTCAAATCTTTTGCCGAATTCCAGCGTCAATTGCTCAGCCACGTAACCGCCAGTGCTCCTTCACCATATTTTGTGTGGTTTCCTACAGTTTCCTGTATTTGCTTCCCAGCACCCCAATAGGCTTCGACCGTAGCGGAATTTATCACATTAGACGCTTTTGCACGAGCTTTGATGAGGGTAGCATGTATGCCATGATAGACATTCACATCCAACACATCTGGCGCTAACGGCTGTATTGCTTCGTTTCTCTCGTCCATTATGGTAATTTCCTATCTTTTGGAATTACTCCCACTTCTATCAACTTCCATAATTCTGACAGCAATTTTGAGCAAAAGGATCTAAAAAGCAAAAAAGTTACAGTATTTTTTGTCCCGCTTTTGGACCGGGCATACATTCAAAGACTTCTGTAACATCAACAATCACCAGTTCTTTTGCAGGAAGACCTGGCTTCATGGCATCGAGTTTTGCTTTTAAGGCATCATACTCTGGACCGCTGGAATGAATTGTTACAGTGCCCTTTAGCTGTACACACATCTTTGACTCAGGGTCATGCACATAGATAGCTGCATTTGGATTTTCTCTCAGGTTTGCAGCGGTCTTGTTCATGAAATTGTTCATGATCCAGACTTTATTGTCTTGCAGATGTACAGCACCCATTGGTGCGACATTTGGAATTCCATCTTTTGAAGATGTTGCTAGTGGAAATGTTTTCACGTTCTGAAACATTTTCTGTATTTCAGGGGTAATTACAACCATTGTTCTCTCTCCGCAAATGTTTGGTTACAAAGCATATTTAATCTCTATTTCAATATATCCTTTATCATTCAGCATTGCGCACGATGCATACCCACCTGTCATATAATATATCGCGGAAATTTTCACGCACAGTCACGTCTTTACCTGCATCTTGTGCCCACTCTTCTATGAATCTTGCTTCTTTTTCAGTACCAACAGTCAAAAATGCACATGTGGAGAGAAAAAAGACCTGATCAAGGATCTCATCCCACATATTCTGGCTGAAGTTGTTGATCTCTCCAACCATGAACCCAAACGCCAAATTTACTCCGTTTTCTGGGATATCAAGCAGATCACAGAGCTTTGTAGCGTCAATGCAGAGTGTATGAGCTGGATGCAATCTCCCGGAGACGAATCCTCGAACGAGCAGTGTCTCATCATTATCAAATGATATAGGATTCCACCCCATCTCATGAAGTACGTGTGATCCCACTCCTGAGCCACAGCAGCAGTCAAGACATGATTCTCCAGTGAGTTCTTCTGCGTACTCAAGAAGTAGTTCTCTCAACAGCTGCACACGATTTTCATTGAGATCCTCAAGTGCTGGTGTTGTTGAGGTAAGAAGTTGCAAAGAGAAATATTCACGAATGGATGCTATTATCTCATCTCGTGGCTCCTGATATATCTCACAGTCCATGCCTTCTACCATTTCAAGCAGAGGGACAGGGGGATCATGCAGCAAGAAACAGGTACCAAGCCATGCAGAACTGTCATCACTTATGGCAATGCATAAGGGATTTTCATCCTCATCAATCAATATCCTGGCCAGATCTCCGCTGAATGCTAGCAGATCATATGAGCATTGATCATATGCTAGATCCATATATGATTGCTCTACAAGCACGAGGCGTGCAGCCTCGATCATATCTTCCAGTTTCACATAGGTATGTATCGGAGTGAATGCACATATGCATATCGACTGGAAAATAAAAACAAAAAAGAGATCAGATCTGTAATGAATTGCCAAGGGGTGAAATCGACATCTAAACAAAAAATCTCGTTGGAGTACCACAGCAAAGCTCCAATGGGATACATAATAACCTTGTTACTTATCACGTAGTGTATAAGGAATCCATCACTTGGCTTATACAAGTGTCAATTCAAACAGCCTGTCTTTCAATCTGATTCAGACAATCCACTTCTCCCAAATTGACACATCTTTATCAACAAAAACCTTGTTCTGCCTGTATGCTGTCAACATTTTCAGCGGTAGATTATATAATACTAAATTGGTGTTATCTTGATATCAATTGTATGCTATTTTCATATTATGTAATGCAATCTACTTATTAAGCGACATGAGTAGAGGATAAGCTATGGACGATGATATTCTGAATCTTGAGCAAGCTATTAGATTCTTCGGAGTAAGCGAGCGTACAATGATCAAACTATTGCGTGAAGAACGTATACCAGCACGAAAAGTAGGTCGGGAATGGCGCTTTAGCAGAACAGCGCTATTGCGCTGGTTGGGGGATGG
>WRER01000103.1 GCA_009779205.1 Methanobacteriota archaeon
AATATATCAAAAAGGAACGTGAGTTCATGATTGTATCATTTGAAAATGCGGGATTTCAGTGCTCGAATGCAGCAGCAAATTATATCCTGATTAGAGCACAGCGTCCCGCTGCACAGATAGCAGCAGATATGATCAGTCATGGTTTCCTTGTGCGTGACTGCACATCATTTGGACTTCCGCACTCTGTACGAGTAGCCGTACGATCACATGAAGAAAACGTGGCACTCCTTGAGGCATTAATTCCATGTTTGTCATTGTAATGGCTGGAGGAAAAGGTACTCGACTTAATATGGGAGAAAAGCCACTTGTTTCCCTCTTACATCAGCCCTTGCTTGAATGGGTACTTGATTCCTGCCGTGAAGCACATTTTCCATTTTTGGTCGCAACAAGTACATACACGCCATATACTGCGAATTACTGCCGCACTCATGGATATTCTCAGTATCAGACACAAGGGAATGGCTATATTTCTGATCTGGTGGAAGTACTCCGCGAAGTTGATGTTGCGGGACCAGTTATGACCATTGTTTCTGATCTTGCAGGACTTCGCGGATCTCACCTCCAGCTCATTGAGCAGGAATATCATAAAGCAGGAGAGGAAGCATGTTCGGTCTGGGTGTTGCAGCGTCTCTGTGTTGAGCACGGTTTTTCGTATTCCTGCATCGAGAAACATAATGGTGAGCAGATTGTACCTGCTGGAATAAATGTACTTCATGGTTCTGCTTTTGATAGAGAACAGAAAGAATTTCGATTTGTAGCAGATGATCCAAGCTTTGCGTGCAATATAAACACTCCTTCAGATCTCCTTTCAGCAAGCCGTTTTTTAAAACAGAGTGAGAATGCATCTTAACACTACAACGAACACTATACCAAACCTTTTGTGTTCGTTGTAGTATTAATTTTCCCTTATGTATGCTTTGCAAAAACATATTATATCGTCTGGATTCATATTTTCAAACAACACATGCATTCAATACCATTTATTTCAATACAGCGGGCAGGTGCCATAGTTCTTATTCTTTTACTGGCAGTCTGTGTGCCTGGGCTCTGTGTAGGTATTGATGGACGGCTCCTCACAAAAGACACGAGTCCCACGCTGACATTTGGCATTACACCAGGGTATACCCTTTCCAATAGCTCTGTAACCCTTTCTGGTGGACTATATAATTTCTTAGTAACCCTTCCCGGAAAAGAGGTAATCATTGAACGTTCTGTTGAATACGGTCCATATGAACAGATAGCTTCTGTCATAACAGGAGATGACGGTACATTTTTGTATCTTGATACACCACCTGGGCGAGCTGAACATAAAGTCTATTATCGGGCGAGTTATGTAGAAGAAGGAAAGCGAATCATTGAGACAGAGCCTATATTTCTCTACCTTGGGACACCAGAGACAATAAGACTCCAGGGAAACACGGATGAGAGTGATTCCAATGGACATAGCCAGATCCGTGAGGTTTCAGGGTATCGGTTCGTGATTGACAGTTCTCTCCATGATGGAGAGAGATACCTTGCTGTAACTGTGCTTGTACGTACAGCGATGCAAGGTACTATATCCGGCATTCTGCTTGCATCACCATGTGGAGATGAGTTTGAGATGCTTGCAATCGGCATTCCTGGATCTGATGGAGAGATAGAATTTCCGGCAGTTGAGGGCTGCAGTGAGTACTACATGCTTTGTCCTGTTGCCGATGGAGAGATCATTTCCTGCACCGAACCATTCACCCATATTGGTGAAGCAGAGGAAGATGAAAATACGCAACGTGGTGGCCTTGGACAACAAAATTCACAGATACTTCGTGATTGGATCACTACAAGTCAATTTGGGGACCTGCTGCCTGAAACAGATCTTGCCTCTGAAGATGAAGTCACAGACCAATCTAATATCTCTGATGAGATCAGTGAGCCTGAAACATCTTCAATTCAGATTGGCACTGAATCACTCGTTTTGAAACTCCACCAGGTGCAAGCAGCACAGCGTGGAATTTCAACTCCGGTTCAGGTATTTGTAACTTCTATGGATGAAGCACCAGTTTCTGAAGCAGAAATTACATTATTTCTCTCATCTGATTTAGCGTATTGGTACAGAGCTGCAAAGAGTATAACAAATGAAAATGGAATTGCAGCGTTTTATGTAGATGCCGGTCGTCTTGCCACATTGAAAGCACGAGCTGCATTTCTCGGCAATGAAAGATATGCATATGGAGAGAGTAATACCATTGTCATCATTACATAGATGGGAAGATAGAGCTCCAAGCACTGTTACCAAAAGAAAATAACTATTAATAGAGAAAGCGATGAGACTGTATGCATAGACGCCTCGTCATAGTAGTGATACTTTGTATTATCGCTGTAATTGGAATAGTAGGGTTTTATAGTGGCTTATTACATCCCAGCAGTGGCGCGGAAAATAAGGAGGCTGCAAACTATGAGGTACTGTATCGTATAGGTGTGCATGAATTTCCTCCTCTCATCATATACGAAGATGGATATGAAAATGAGCCGACAGGATTCGACCGTGATATGATTCGTTGGATCGGAAATGAAATGAATTTCGATGTCAAGTTCATACTAATGGCTTGGAGTGACGTGTTTAATGCGTTAGAGGCGAAGGAGATAGATATGATTCTGGGGGGACCTTCAATAACACCTGAGCGTCTGGAAAGATTTTTATTTAGCGATCCATATTTATCAATCTCACAATCTATAGTAGTAAGCGAACATGGTACCATGTTCATGGATGATTTTTGGGCAGGGCGCGGAATTGTAGGAGCTGAGGCAGGAACGACCAGTTATGATATAGTGAAAGAGGCCTTACTAGATACAGGCATACTACCTGAAGAAAATCTAAAAGATTATCATCCAATAGAATCCAGCATTCAAGACCTTATTGATGGAAAGGTTCACTTTATAATATCAGATTGGCCGGTTATGGTGCGGCTGACTCAGGAGTATCCAGCCTATATCATTGGGAATATTGATACCGGAGAAGAATATGGCATTGTTATTCATAAAGAGAATGAACAACTTCAACAAACAATAAACACGGGCTTGGATCGATTACAAACATCTATTGACTGGAATGAAATGAAACACAGATATTTATTAGATTATTAATGTAAGAAAAATATTTCGAGGGCTTCGTAAAGAACGATGACCCTGCCTTGACGAAGGAATCAATGCACAAGAAGGTTATCACTCAGTTCAATTTCATTTTTTATGCACTCATCATTGTTTCCCTGTTCTGTACATCCACTGGTGCAGGAGCAGAACCAGTCATTGTTGAGTTCTGCCCTGATACATATCTGACTGATGAGCCTGATGAGTACATCGTTCTCGCCTTACAAGATCCACTTACTCACTATTCAATAACAGATGGCGAAGGAACACTTACTTTTCCTCCTGGTGCATCTACACGTGGAAAAAACACGATCATCATCGCATACGAAGGTTCTGCTTTTTTTGATGTACACGGGTATTATCCTGATTTTGAGATCCGAGACAGCAGTCATGTGCCTGATATGATACGCACCGGAACATTTCGGTTGGCGAATAAAGGCGATGAGATCAGTGTCTTCTCCGGAACAAGAGAACTTGAGACCGTTCGCTGGCCTGGCGATGTAGTACCGCGGGAAGGGCAGGTTCATTACCGTGGCCCGGACGGTACATGGGATCCTCGCGTCCTGATGCTTGGTGGAACACGTCTCTTGCCAGCATTATTCTCTGGTGTGTCCGGAGTTGCATTTGTTTCCCCGGATTCGTCCCGCCCTGAATTATTGCGTGCAATGCACGAAGCAGAAAAAAGTCTCTTTTTGAACGCATATGAGATAACAGACAGAGAAGTTGCAGAAGCATTATGTGAACTTCATGCGAGCGGTGTTCACGTTCAAGTACTTGTTGAAGGAGGACCAGTTGGCGGCATCTCAAAAGAGGAACGTACTGTTCTCAACGAACTGATCCAATGCGGTACAGATGTGAAACAAGTTGGAGGAGGAGCCGTTCATCCCCCGTATCGTTTCAATCATGCAAAGTATCTCATTGTAGATGAACGCTGCGTGCTCGTGACGAGTGAAAATATTAAATCTCATGGATTCCCTGAGCAGGGAATGAATGGAAATCGTGGATGGGGTGTCTACCTGTGCCACCCAGGCTTTGCTTCATACATGAAAACCGTCTTTTTTGAAGATGTTACAAGCACTGCTGCTGTACCGCCTATCTTTTCATATGGACAGAATTACCCGGGTACTGATGAAAACGCTAGTGAACTTCGCGCGTACAATGCAGTTTTCGATAGGTTTGCATTTGCAGGTGCTGATGTCATTCCGGTTATTGCA
Source organism: Methanobacteriota archaeon (assembly GCA_009779205.1). Classification (GTDB taxonomy): domain Archaea; phylum Halobacteriota; class Methanomicrobia; order Methanomicrobiales; family Methanospirillaceae; genus Methanofilum. The sequence continues at coordinate 4,338 of WRER01000103.1, forward strand.
CCAGATACCACCCACGAACTTGTTTCGCTCATTGATCGGGCAACCAAAACCATTGATATTGAGCAGGCCTATATCTCACAGAACAAGGGTAAATGGACTGAATTGATGCACCATGTGCTTGATGCTGCACGACGTGGTGTTGCGGTTCGAATCCTCCTTGACTCTTACTGGTATAATGTAGTCAATGCAAATGACAATGATGAAATCGTGGACCAGATTCTCCGTATTTCCTATGATGAAGCTCTTCCTATTGAAGCGAGGCTTGTAGATCTCCGTGCTACAAATCTTGTTAAGATCCACAATAAGGGCGTTATCATTGATGGAAATGAAGTTTTTGTTGGAAGCATTAACTGGAATGAGAACTCTCCAACGTTCAATCGAGAAGTAGGTGTGATCATCAGAAGT
>WRER01000104.1 GCA_009779205.1 Methanobacteriota archaeon
AATACCATCTGGCAGATCAATCATCACTCCTATTTCATCTCCATGAAGGCGTGAGAGGTGAATGCCACTGAGCTCTGCCGAAGCACATATGAGATATTGCTCTGGATGAGTCCCTCGAATAATTCCACAGTTCAACTCGATCCGATCACCTGCTGATGCAACCATTTTCAGGCGGGATGAGCCAGGATGGCCTTTTGGAAGAGCTACAACCGGTACATGGTACGTGCGAATAAGTTCACACAGATGCCACGCCTGCATGAGATCTCCTCCTTCCGGTGCAGAGATAACAATAAGATCCCCTCTCTCGATCCACTGAGCATACTCCTCATCAGCCGTCTCAATACACAAAGAAAAAGACTCAGGTGCACATGCCACAAGAAAAAAAGAAGAAATAGCTCGACACACCAGATAGTTATTCTGGAGTGGTACAATCATTCAAGAACCGTAATGTGATCTGAGCCACATGATGGACAGCGAATTTTTTTTCCAAGACTTTTGAACTTATTTTCACAATCCTCGCAAACACAGGAGTTCCCTTGAACCTGCTCTGCGATATCAACTTCCATTGGACCGCCTACTGAACACATGATAATCACTTCAGTAATCACTACGTATCACTGATTATTACATCTTCCTCAGTAATAATTGCTCAACTTCGAAGAATATATATGTCTTCCAGTTGCATATATAAAAGCACAATGATGCCTCAGTGGCTCAGCCGGCAGAGCGCGTCCTTGGTAAGGACGAGGTCGCGAGTTCAAATCTCGCCTGAGGCTTATTCTTTCTCCTTCCTCTTTTCAGACAATTTCTCTGGATACGTTTAATGGCGACACATTGCAATTACTCAGGAATCGCTCTTCTCGGTCCACAACTCGAACCTACTCAGGCAACGATCTATTGCACAGATGGCATCATCACCGCGATCGAAGAGGACAAAAATACCTCTCCCCATTGGATCTGCCCTGGCCTGTGCAATGCTCATACCCACCTTGCTGATACCCTTGCAATGGATGTTCCCAGAACCGGAAGTCTTGAATCTCTTGTCACCCCTCCCCACGGAATAAAACATCGCATCTTGAATGCAAGTTCTGAATCAGAGCTCATAAGAGGCATGACTTCTTCCCTTCAGACCATGTCTGCTGCTGGAATCTCTTCATGCATCGACTTTCGAGAAGGAGGCGAAAAAGGTGCCCTCCAGCTCATGCAGGCGGCAGAGATAGATGCACAAAAGAACCGGCATGCATGCACTCCAATCATTCTCGGAAGAAATGGCGGAGAGCAACTGCCCAAAAGTCATGGAGCAGGCATCAGCAGCACCAGAGATGAACCACATTACCCGGAAATTGCAGATGAGATGCGAAGGCTTGGCAAGCTCATTGCATTCCATGCCGGAGAGCGTGATTCATGCGACATAGACAGTGCCATCTCCTGTGATCCAGATCTCCTCGTGCATATGACTCATGCGACACCAGGGCAAATTAGAATCGTCTCTGACCGACAGATTCCGGTCTGCATCTGTCCCCGCTCAAACTTCATCCTTGGTGTTACAAAGTCCGCAAAACATCCCCCCATCCAGGAATTAATCGATGCAAATGTCCCACTCTCTCTCGGAACTGACAATGTCATGTTTGTACAGCCGGACCTCCTCTCCGAACTCAAAGTCCTGGACACTGTCTACCATATAGATCCAATAGATGCTCTCTTAATGGCTGTTCACGGCTCTTTTATTCATGATTCATCTCCGTACATAAGCGTAGGTAACCCAGCAAACTTTTTCGTTGTCGATCCCACCCGTTCAAACCTCCAATTCTCAAAAGATCCAATTTCCAGTATTGTTCGAAGAGTTACCGCTTTTGACATTATAGATAGATATTTCCCTCGCAAATAACAAACAAGTACAGAAATTGGAAGAGGGAACATGTACAAAAGAATCCTTGTTGCAGTCGATGGATCGCCCATAAGTGCAGCTGCTTATCGTGCAGCATTACAACAGGCATTGGCATGGAATACAAACCTCCACATTGTATATGTCATTGAAACTGGGCTATTCAAAGGAGTTCCTGCGGATAATAATGTTGAAATGCTCTACAGCATGCTACAGATCGAGGGCAAGAACGTTGTTGATAATCTTGTCTCTGATGCAGAGCGAGTTGGAGTCGAACCTATCATCCACTATGAACAGGGTCATGCTGGACAAGCAATTGTTTCCGTTTCAAAAGAAATTGAGGCAGACTTGATCGTCATTGGACCCCATGGAAAAAGCGAGATCGATCGCCTCCTGCTTGGAAGTGTAACTTCCTTTGTTATCGCTCACAGTCCCACTTCCGTCTTGGTGGTGAGATCATAGTTCAGATGCCGCTGGTATCTGAATACATGACAGGAGGTGTTGTCAAAGTAGAAATACCTGGCAATCGATATGATGTCTTAAAAGTTTTAAAACGCACAGGAATTAGTGGGCTTCCTGTCCTCATGGGAGGCAAGCTTGTGGGAATTATTACCCGAAGAGATTTGCTTTACAATCCGGAAGAAAATCAGCTTGCTCTTCTGATGACGCCAGATCCAATTGTAATTCGTCCTTCTGCAACGATACAAGAGGCTGCGCAGCTTATGATATCTCATCACGTTCGAAGACTGCCAGTGCTTGATGGAGATACCTTAGTTGGACTTATCAGTATTGCAGATCTCATCCTTGCAATTGCCAGAATGAGGATCAGTGTTGAAGTCCGTGAATTCGTGATACCTACATTTGCTCTTTGGGAAGAGACACCTCTCCCCTTAGTCGGTCGGATCATGGAAATTTCTGGGTATGAAGCATTTCCCATTCTAAACGCTGCAAGCGAGTTGAAAGGCATCATAAGTGAACGCGATCTCATTCGTCACGCCACCATCGAAGATACCGTTATAGAATCTGATCTATCAACAACTGGAATAGATGATGATGAATGGACATGGGAGAGCATTCGTGATGTGCACACGATCTCCTATGGAATATCGCGAGTAAGCCTTGAAGACTGTTCCGTGAAAAAAGCCATGATCTCAAATGTCATCATGGTGTCTGCGAATGCCACGGCAAGCGAATGCGCCCTTCGAATGAAGCGTTCCCACGTTGATCAGCTGCCTGTTGTAAATGAAGATGGCAAACTGAAAAGCATGCTTTTTGATCGAGAGCTCATAAAAGTTCTTTTGCCTGGACCCACGTAAGCACATTACTGATCATGGGGGTACTTGCTTCACTGCTACCTAACTGCTACCTTTTTAACAAATTGTTACAAATAGGTAGTAAGCACTTTTCTGATTGCTATAATTTTGTACAAGTTCTGACCTTTAGGTGTTGTTATAATGGATAATTCACCAGATATGATGAAGGGCACAACTACCATTGGGATTATCTTTGATGGAGGTGTTGTCCTTGCAAGTGAGCAACGTGCAACGATGGGGTATCTAATTGCAAATAAACACGCGAAAAAGATATATCAGATTGGAAAGCGATTCGGAATGACGACTGCAGGGGGCGTTGGAGATGCTCAGCAGCTGGCCAGAGTCATGACCGTAGAAGCGAACCTCTATGAGATTCGTAGAAATAGGTCAATGAGCGTGCGCTCTGCTGCAACACTGCTTTCAAATCTCTTGCATGGCAATCGTGGATACCCATACTACGTCCAACTCCTGATTGGAGGTGTTGATGAATCAGGCCCTGTACTCTTTTCAGTCGATGCTGTTGGGGGGGCTTCTGAAGAAGACCGAGTTGTTGCAACAGGTTCCGGCTCTCCAATGGCATTTGGTGTGCTTGAAGATCGGTATCGACCAGGTATTGATAAGGATGGAGCCATTGAACTTGCAATCCGAGCACTTCACTCTGCAATTAAGCGAGATGCAGGATCGGGTGAAGGTCTTTCCATCTCTGTCATTACCCGTGATGCATATGTTGAACTGACCCCAGAGGAAATTGCACAGCATGCCCCTTTCACAGATAAGTAGATAGGTATATGATTGTTTGATGAATGACAGACATATTATCACTTTTATTTCATAGATTTTGATTTGTTTTCTTCTCTTCCCCATATTACCGGTAATTCGTTGTAATACAGCTGTACGACTGAATAGACGATGTACGGTCATGATGACGGAGAATCAGATACAAATAAACGAAAAAAACATGGATATTTGAATATCACAGAAAAAATGCGTCTCGTACATTTCGTAAATTGGTAAATTGAGGTTTTATTGTATTATGCTTATTGAAGACAAGCTTAAGGATCTCCATGAGAAGATTAGCCGGAAGGTTCCGGCAGGCATTAAAGTTACGTCGATTGAATTTGAAGGCCCTGAGTTGGTCATCTACACAGATGATCCAAAACGATTTGCAGATCAGGAGGATCTGATTCGTGTTCTTGCTCGCGACCTTCGCAAGCGAATTGTTGTTCGGCCAACGACACTTGAAGATCCGGAACATGCAGCAACTGCAATTCGTGAAATTGTCGGTGAAAACGGTGGTGTAACTGACGTCTTCTTTGACCCATCAACCGGCGAAGTGTTAATTGAGGCTGAAAAACCAGGAGTTGTCATTGGAAAGAATGGTGCAACTCTTCGGGATATTACAAAACGCATTGGATGGACTCCAAAAGTGGTTCGAACTCCTCCTATCGAGAGTTTTACTGTGAAGCAGGTACGCCAATATCTTCGGGCTGCACAAGAGGAGCGAAAAGAGTTCTTAAAACGAATTGGAAGAAG
>WRER01000105.1 GCA_009779205.1 Methanobacteriota archaeon
AAATGCATGCAAAAAGCAATTTACTCTGAAAATTTCTCGTGAAATAAGTGGCTCATAAATGTTCGTTTATGAACTGTCTCTTTCATGTACATTTTCATCGCCATATTATTTAGATTTCTGCAATTAGAGTTTTATTTATTTCTCGAATGATTTATCTCAAATACGAACAGGTTTGTACTCAAAAGCGTGACAAGTATACTGACAATTTTTCCATCTATTTCAGAAAAGGGATTTAATCTGTATTTTGTTGCCTAAATTTTGCGGCAATTTCTTTTCAGGAAAGGCCATGGAAACAAAGCGCACATGACGCACCAATGTTAAAATAACAAAAAATATTAGATATTTTCTCCCCATTTTTTCACGGTTGAACTGAAAATACACACATATCTTTAAAAACTTGTTAACCATACTATATGTATATACAGAGGGGGAAACACTGCCATGTATGTATATGCATTCAATTAAATTGTATAAAAAATATTCAATTTTAACAAGCCATCATGGTGGTATATGAAGGAAGAGTCGATGAATGTTCAGTATTCAGAATCGATGCAAATGGATACAGCATCAAAAGTAGATTACATGAACCTCGACGAAAAAATCGAATTTTGGAAGAATAGACTTCTCGATTTAAGTAGACGAAATAGGTTGATACATAGTCCTCTATCAAATACAGGCAAGCGTATTTCGCGTACCTCCTTACATATACAAGATCACGATGCTGCCGACTTATGGAAACGATTTGCCGATGATGGCGGCTCACTCATATTTCCAGTACCGGTTATAGATGATGAAAAAGATGATAGAGAAGAGATTGAAGATATTTCAGTGGTTCGCAAAGACACAATTCCCAACCCATCTCCTCAAGATATCCAAAAGACATTGCAAAACCTTAAGCAGAAAACGCGAACATTTACAGAAGAAAAGGGATTACATGCGCTTCACCTCACATTTTGTTTTTTATGCTGGCGGGAAGACGGAGACCATGGACAAGAATGCCGTTCGCCGTTGTTGCTTGTGCCAGTCCAGCTATCGCAAGAAAATTTCTTCTCTCCTTTCGTTTTATCACGCCATGATGATGAAATTGTATCCAATTATGTCCTGGCACAAAAGCTATTACATGAATTCAATATCAAACTGCCAGAATATAACAATGAAACTGGATGGAGCGAATATATTGACAGCGTTCAAAAGATTTGCGCCCCAACTCAGCCGAGATGGTATGTGTCATATGACGTAGAGTTATCATTGTATTCCTTTCTAAAAATCAATATGTACCAGGATGTAGAGAGAAATGCCAATACCATTAAGCAGCATCCTATTATTCGTACACTCATTGGTGATATCACAGCCATCAGTAATGACAAAATAGATTTTGATGGATTTGACCATGACACTGTTGAACCCAAAGACACATTTAGTGTTGTTGATGCGGATTCAAGTCAACAAGATGCGATTCTCCTTGCAAAGCGAGGTGTCAGTTTTGTTCTTCAAGGTCCTCCAGGAACTGGAAAAAGTCAAACTATCACAAATATTATTGCAGAGCTGCTCTCAGATGGAAAGCGAGTTTTATTCGTTTCTGAGAAGATGGCAGCGCTTGAAGTTGTATATAAGCGCCTTTCCCGAACTGGGCTTAGCGATTTTTGTCTAGCACTACATAGCCATAATGCGAAACGCCGTGAGGTACTTGAACAGCTTGAACGTTCACTTAAACTCGCCAAAAATAGCGCAACATTATCAGAAGAAGCATTCAACCACCTTTTTCAATTAAAGTATCACAGAAAACAGCTCAATGACTATTCACACGAATTGCATACTGTGATCCAACCTCTTGGCAGGACAATCTATTATGCGAACGGAAGAATAGCTGCCTTAGGTGATGGCCCAGATATTTCTTATACACAGAAAGATGCAGATACGTTTACTCGGTCAGATCTAGCGAAACATCTCAGTTTGCTTGAAGATTTATCACGAATTATTGCTGAAAGCGGCTATCAACGCGACAATCCATGGCTTGGCTGCACCATTACAAACCTTACAAACCAATTCCGCCAGCAATTTTCTATTGATGCAATAAAAATTCTTGAGCTTTTTGACGAGGGATTTAAAATCATTGATGCTGTGTTAAGCGATTTTGACATCAAAACAGGTTGGAATTATGCAGATATACTTCATGTCATCGACGCACTTTTCACAGCATCTTCCTCACCAGGTGCACCTTATGAATGGACTCTGTTGGATGCAGTTGCTGTACAGCATCATCTTTCAGATCTACAGAAAAATCATCGATTGCGGGATGTCTTTCATAGAGACTTAGAAAATGCACACAAGCATAAAGATATAGTACAAAATGAGCGGGACAATGCTCATGTGCGCCTTGATGAACAAAATGAGCGATTGAACAAGGCAGAGGCTGCATGGCTTGCGCAGCGCGATAAGCATACTCGCGATTATGATGAGGCGATATTTGAGATCGATGCATCCACAGTCTTGATACGATTTCGTACAGATTATCGCTCTCGTTTTAGAAGAGCGATACTCCGTAAAGATTACAAGGCTGATCAAGATGATATTCTCGCCTGCCGCAAGGCAACTGCCAAGTTGTCCTTTTCCGATACAGTAGCACTGTTACATGATCTGACTGTGGTTCAAAACCTCCGTGCAGAATGTGAAAAACAAAAGGCTGCACAGGTACGCGATGAGGAAGAGTGCAGCCAATGCGAAAAGGCACTCACTGATATACAAGTAAAAATCGATGATGTGCAATCTGCACTTTCCGATCTAGGTGACGCGGTTGACAAGGATCGAGAGTGGCTATCAAGTATGCTTGGTGTATGTTTTGACGATAATATAGATTACAATACTATCGAAAAGCAGCTGTTGTGGACATCGGAGTTTTCAGAGTTTGTAAAAAGCATGAACCTTTCAGAAACCTATGTCAAGAGTGTCTGTGCTTGTAACCCAGAAATAACAATGAGATCTGCACAACAATGTGCAGAGCTGCGTGCATGGAACGAACAGATGCAGATAGCTCTTGAAAACTTCACTGCGCTGTTTGATGAATCACAAGTCTTTTTCGATCTGCCTTTAACGAATTTGAAAGACAGAATCAAGAGTTGCCTTGACAATTTTCATTTGCTCGAGTACTTGATTGACTATCGCACAATTATGGATAAATGTGTGGATTTGGGAATTGATGGCTTTTGCAACGAGGCAAAAGAAATTAACTTAGATGCAAAACAGATCGTACCTACATTTGAGAAATGTTTCTACCGCTCATGGCTTGACGCTGTAATTCCACAACACAGCACAGTTCAGAGTTTTCGGAGAATGAAGCAAGAGGATCTGATAAAAGCCTTCAATAAACTTGACAAATCGCACATGGAAATATCAAAAGCTGCTTTGGCAAGTAAACTGATTTCGCGACTCCCTGCACTCGATACATTCACATCTGGTCACGATGAACTCGGGATCTTAAAACGTGAACTCGCAAAACAACGCAGACTCATGCCCACTCGAAAGCTTATTGCTTCATTGCCCAATTTGCTGCCAATACTAAAGCCGTGTATGATGATGTCTCCATTGTCTGTCAGTACATATTTGAGTGGGGGTAATTACGAGTTTGATACAGTTATTTTCGATGAAGCTTCACAGGTACGCACGGAAGATGCGATATGTGCATTGTTTCGTGCAAAACAGGCAATCATAGCCGGTGACAGCAAGCAGCTCCCTCCAACTGATTTTTTCAGCGTGTCAATGTCAGCGCAGGACAGTGAAGAATACGATGAAGACAGCATGATGGATGATATGGGTGCTTATGAATCATTGTTGGATGAAGCAGCACTTTTTCTTCCATCGCAAACACTGCTCTGGCATTATCGAAGCAGGCATGAACACTTGATAGCATTTTCAAATGCGAACATTTATCGCGGAAATTTGACGACGTTTCCGTCATCCGTAGAGGATGCAGATGGTGTTGGTGTACAATATATTCATGTTCCAGGAGGAACATATGACCGCGGTGGCAAAAATGGTAATCGTGCAGAGGCTGAAAGGGTTGCGGAGCTGGTGATGGCACATTTCAGCGAACATCCGGAGCGTAGTTTAGGTATTATCGCGTTTGGAGAAGTGCAACAATCTGCCATAATGGATGCACTGAGCAAAAAACGGAGAGATGATCCAACTTTTGAACAGTTTTTCCGTGAGGATGCTGAGGAAGCGACTTTTATAAAGAACCTTGAAACAGTGCAGGGAGACGAGCGGGATACCATTATTTTAAGCATTGGATACGCACCTGATGCCACTGGAAAATTTATTATGAATTTCGGACCTCTCAGTAGAAATGGAGGTGAGCGCAGGCTTAATGTCGCTGTAACCCGTGCAAGATACAATCTCAAACTTGTCGGTTCAATTGTACCGACAGATATTGATCCCGAGCGCATAAGCAGAGAAGGCCCAAAACTGCTCCGCTTGTACATCGACTTTGCAATGCATGGAAAATCCATACTGGGAAAAGTTGACACAGATAACGCGATGCAGTTTGATTCCTCATTTGAACGCTCAGTATACGATTTCTTATTCTCTAAAGGGTATGATGTGGCGACGCAGGTGGGATGTTCAGGGTACAGAATTGATATGGCAATCCGTCATCCCATGCACAATGGCTGTTATGCAATAGGCATTGAATGTGACGGTGCTGCCTATCATCAGGCGCGGACAGCCCGTGAACG
>WRER01000106.1 GCA_009779205.1 Methanobacteriota archaeon
TCAAAAGCCCAAGTATCAGACGGATAAGTGTTGTTTTTCCACCTCCGTTCGGGCCGATAATGAGATAATAGTCCCCGGTATGCACAGAAAGACTGATATCATCAAGCACCAGGTGAGTGCCATATGAAAAACTAAGATGAGATATCTCAATCGCTACAGAAGTGCCTGAGTCCATGGTTCTATTTGTATGAGAGTTCTCCTGTGCCTATGGTGTCATTCCTTGCTCTAATGCACGCTGTTCAAGCATAAGAGGGGCTTCAATAAGCCGGATCGGTGGAGAAATATCAGAGTCTTGTGCGAGAACTTCCTGTGCGATCTGCTCTCCGGCATCTGATTGCATCATGTCAACCAGCGGTGCAGAACCACTTTCTTCTTCTGCTCGTGCAAGAGTATCTGCTCCGATCAGGCTTGGATCGATCTGCATTGGTGATGGATCAGTTCTGGAAAAATAGTACGCAGGGATAAGAATCAATGCAACTGCATACGCAAGTATGAGAAGGACGATGATAACTGCTGCAATAATCGCTTTGCCAGGTGTATTACCTCGTTTTGGCATGGGACGAACAGTATTATCCTCCTTTGTGAATCCATATTGTGTAGGTTTTGACTCATGGGATGTATCCCATTTCATTGGGGAGAAGGGAAAATCATCTTCTGATGGTTTTTCTGTCGGAGGTTTGCCCATATAGTATCTACTAGATGTTGCAGGAGATAAAATAAACGAAATGTATCACGGCGCAAAAGGCGTTGGTACCAATATCCATGAACTACTTATCATTCACATGCCCATACATGTAAGCATGAGACCTTCTCAAATACGCACGTTCCTCCTTTTATTTTTGATATTTTACATCCCAATTCCAGTTTTCGCTCTTGGAAATCCAGATATAGAGATGATCTCTTTTGAAACTGCTCCTTCAGCTGTACCAGGAGGACCACTTTATGTAGAATATGCATTCACAAATAATGGAAATTATACGTCAGGGCCATTACAGCTCACATACTATCTATCAACAAAAGATGTTCCTTCTTCAAAAGATATTATTATTGGGCAGCATACGATTCGTTCTGTTCTGCCAGGAGAGCTGACGACAGCGTACACAATTGAATCCATTCCAAGTACCGTACCACCTGCGGTGTATTATCCAGTTATTGAGATTATACCTACACTCCATGCGCTCAAGGATTTACATCCAGAAAATAATATTCTCATAGCATCGCACATAGAAGTCACGAGCCGGAATACTCTTTCTCGTGAATGGATTGAGAAAAAAGCATCCGAACTTTTGTTTGTAAAAACAAATGAGGAAAGAGAACGCAGAAATCGTGCTCCACTTGCCTATAATGATGTGCTCGAATCTATTGCACAAAGGCATGCAGATGATATGGCAATGCGTGATTACTTTGATCATGTCTCTCCTGAGGGAAAAAACCCACATGATAGAGCAGTAGAACAGGGGTATCCCTATGAGCGTATTTGGGAGGATGGAACTGTGATATATGGTATTGGAGAGAACATCGTGCGTTTTCCAACCGGAAATGAAGTGTACGTACACAGTTTTGCATATATTGATCCTACGGATCCAATTCAACTTGCAAATGTCGCTATCACTTCATTTTTACGCAGTGCATCACACAAAGAGACCCTCCTTAACAATATATACCACGAAGTTGGAATTGCCGCTGCGATGGGACAAGATGGGTACTACTACCTCACACAAAATTTTGGGTAGAAATGTACAATTCACTTTCCGCAGCAACTGAAAAATAGTTTTTAAATTTTTGGTAAGTAATCATATGCAATAAAAATATACAAACAATCAGATGAAGTTTTAAAAAGTTATAGGTGGTATGAAAATCTCCTATTGATAGTATAATTTTTGTTGAAACGGGAACTTTATTTGCTGAGGTGCGGAAAGTGGGTAGAACCTGTGCACTGTGAATTGGTACACCAGCTCCCAACATTATTAAATACTGTCTTACTACCAGATAAGTAATATGAGAGTACTATCAATACTCCTGCTTATCATGCTTATTACCGGGCTCATACTGTCAGTGACAGGGCTTGAACTCGCCACAAATGACCCCGTCTATATGGGATGGCCGCTCACAGTCACGGGAACACATCCATATGGAGAGGCAGGACAAGAGATCTTCATTGGAGTGTATCCCGGATATTCAGGAGCTGCACCCGTTCCAGGGCCTGAGCGAAGTGGAGCTATGCTTGAGGCATTCGTTACCACAGGGGCAGGAGGCAGGTGGAGTTATCAATTTGTTCCACGTTATGTACCTGGAGAATATCTCATCTATGCAGATGCAATCGGAGTGGGACATCACGAAACCTTATTAGTTCCAATCCTGTACTCTGACACTGCGCCTTCTGCATCAATTGCAGCACCTCAGCCAAATCTGGTTATTCCTCAACCGGAACCAACGGCAATCCCAACACTCTCTGAACTTCACGAATCAACACCCCTCCATCTCATTCCAATTGTTGCTGGAGTACTTGGTGGACTTGCATTATTTGTTCAAAGAAGAAGAAATAATGCGAAGCCATGATAATTGATCAGTACTAATCAATGAAATAGATACTAAATATACGAAAACAAATGAATATCATTGGATTGGAACAAGCAGCGTTTGATAATGATAACTGAGACATCACAGACAGAAGTATGGGAATAAAAGATACATTACAGGATAAACTACAGGATAAAAAAGTAAGACTTGCAATTATTGCAGTGGTACTTGCACTTATTATTATTGGGATCGCATATACCCTTCTTGTTCTCCCTGGGAACTTCAAGAGGGAGGGAGATTCCTATATGGTACAAGGCATGTATGAAGAAGCAATACAGGCTTATGACAAGGCCTTATTCTTTCATCCAAATGATGGGACTATTATTTCTCATAAAGGGGATGCATTGCTGGGACTGGGTGCATATGATAGGGCGCTTGCAAGTTATGAACATGCGGAAAGAAGTGGAGAACCAGTTGACTGGCGTGCAATCTCTCAGATGTTTGAAAATGCGGGAAGAATTGACCTCGCAAGTCAGGCTCAGTATTATTTTGCACAAGCAAATCGAACATCGATTTTTGCCTGGTACAAACTTGCAGAACTGCAATCGCAGCTCAGGGAATATGACAAAGCTGCTGCATCATATGAACGGGTAGCGCAGTTGTCTCCCTATTCCGCAACACTTTGGCTTCGAAAAGCAGAGACACTTGTGAAGTTGGGATACTACCAAGACGCCATTATGGCATATGAACGAGCGATCTCAGTGGAGCCGAAACTGATTATTGCGTACTTACGTAAAGCAGATATGCAAGAGGCACAGGGAAATCTTCACGGCGCTCTTGCAACGGTCAATTCTGCACTTGCAATCTACCCAGATAGCGTACAAGGATGGATGCAGAGATATAACATATTACTTCAGCTGAACAGATACCCGGAAGCAGTACACGCGCAACGCACTGCAAAGGGGATTCAGGAGAGATATGTACCAGGCAAAAAGATAGAATATCAAGACTTTTCGTCAGAGATGAGAGAGAATACAGTGTATCAGAGATCTCTGGCGCGTGAAATCAATGCATTATCTTTGAATGGCGTAAATACTGGGACATTGCCGAAATTTTTGCTTATGAGTGCATACCTGTCAAATCTCAGAGGTACACACGCAGAAGCAATGCGATTGTCAAAACAAGCACTTGCTCTCGATCCTCCTGCAGGCATTGCAACAGCTTTGTGGACGAACCTCGGAGAGGCATACGCAGGATATGAAGAGTATGAAAATGCAGAAGAGGCATTTCGACAGGCAATTGAAAAGGATGTCGAGAATCAAGCAGCTTTTGCTGGTTTAGCATATGTCTCCTATAGGATGGGACGATACCAAGAGGCGATTCAAGCCGCTGATCAGGCACTTGTTCTGGATGTTGGGGATGCGGACTCCTGGCTTATTCGAGGGCGTGCACTTGCAGATAGTGGTGATGTAGATGAGGCATATATTTCTCTGCTTCGTGCAGATGCTTTGAGACCAGAACATGTAGAAACACTGGCTAAAATTGCTGTGATTCTGTATGAGCGTGGAGAGATAGAAAGAGTCCTCACCATTGCAGATCACATTATCTCTCTCTCATCAGATGATGCAGATGCCTGGTTTTATCGTGCATGGACATTGCTGCGGCTTGAAGAGTACAGGGCTGCAAATGAAGCGTTTAACCGAGCAATTCAGTTGGCACCATATAATGCATATGGATGGTTAGGGAGGGGTCAGTTATATGAAGCACTTGGAATGACGACTGATGCCTTACAGACGTACGGACAGGCACTGTCTCTTCTCCCGGAAGATCCTGTAATTCAGGAAGCATATTTCCGTGCAGATGCAAGCAGGTTTTCAGCAAAAGAGAGCGATCAGGATATATTTTCAGCAGAAGCGAACGATCAGGATATTACATAAAATATTTGGTAATGGTTTCGATCAAAACTGATATTCCATTTTATTTACAGTACATCCATTATTCAAACGTTTTTACGATGTAAACACACAACCCTTGATGCTTCATTCACTCCAAAAACAGAATAATCACAATATTGCATGATGCTCTCTGAAAACGCAACAATTGAGTCCTGCAAAGGCATGTGATCCTGAGTCAGGCGATACTGGCTGTATCCAACATGCATATACCCTTTAATCTCCACAAAATCCGCTCCGGAGTCCTGGA
>WRER01000107.1 GCA_009779205.1 Methanobacteriota archaeon
AAGATGGCGGGGAGATATCAGTTCACGAACTGGATCAGTTGATCACGTTAATAGATGAACCCAGTCAGCCTCCTCAGGAAAAGCAAGATGGAAAAAAGGAAAGTGATGTGAAGCCGAGTGCATTGCAAGCAACACGTCAAACCATGGAAGAAGATCTTCTGAAGCAAGTACAAACAAAACAAATACTAGTGAAGGAAGAAGGAGAGCACAAACTACAAAATAACGTGCTTGTCGTTGAATTTTTACTTGGCTCTCAACATTTTGCAGTTGATCTCTTCAAGACGAAAGAGATCATTAATGTGCCGGAAATTACCCCTGTTCCTGATACTCCGCAAGCAGTCTTAGGAATTTTCAATCTTCGTGGTGTTATTACCAAAATTCTGGACCTGAGAGCCCTTATCCATATACCACCAGAGGATTCCAGACGAGCACATATTATTGTGCTTGACTTTGCTTATTCAAAAGAACCACTAGGGTTGCTTGTTGATAATGTGTTATCGGTTGCATCGTACTCAAAGGATGCGATAACATTTGATGACGCAGGAAAGAGAGTGAGCAACCGCCTTGGTGTTATCCGACGCACAAAAAAGGAAGAAAACCCTGGAAACACAGAGCTCACGATCTTGCTGAATTTAGATTATATTTTAAACTTATTTTAAATTTAGAAGATATGAATAGTTGGTGTGGTGATGATTACAACACGTGGGCACAAACTCATATTGGCCTGGATTATTGCCATACTTTTTTCATTTCTCTCTCCTCTCAGTCCGACAAAATGGTTTCCCGGGCTTGCCATCATTTTATTAGGCTGCATTTTTCTGTATAAAACGCTGGCCCCATCAATTCCACTGGCATTTGTCATTCTTGGAACACTGGCAATGCTTGGCATCATGCCGCTTTATGTGCTTTCAGCGGCATTGCTTATTGTTGCATCAGGTGAGATACTCTTTTACTATTCCGGAGAAAAGCCAATCAGTTACGCTCTGTATTTTATAGCAGCACTCTTTTTCTGCTTTGTTCTGATGTTTTATACCGGATACTATACAGGACTCACTGCGGTAATGGGAGTTACTGTCGCTCTATTATTACGCTCAATTCTTGGTGGGAGTAAACAGGCATATATGCTTGAATTACTTGGAGCTGCAATGGCAATGCTGCTGATAGATGATCTGAATATGCTCATCGATCTGCAACTCCTGGCTTATGCAATGGTAATCTCCTTTGGGTTTGCATACTTTGCGTACCGGTTTAAAACAGCAGATATGTCAGGTCTTTTTGCTGCAGCACTTATCGGTATTGTACTCATTGTGTTCGCAGATGTCAGATGGTTTCTTATCATGCTGCTTTTCTTTGTTCTTGCTATGTTTGCGACAAAGTACAAAATTGAGTACAAGCGCAGCATCCGGGTTGAAGAGGAAAAAGGAGGAATTCGAGGATATGTGAATATGTTCTCAAACGGACTTGCACCAACCATTGCAGCAATCTGCTATGGCGTCTATCCTCATCCTATTTTTATTGCAGCATTCCTTGGAGGTGTCGCAACAGCAGCAGCAGATACAAATGCAGGTGAGATCGGCGTGTGTGGAGGTGCACCATATCTGATTACAAATCTGAAAAAAGTTCCACATGGAACAAATGGTGGTGTGACCTGGCTCGGGGAAGCAGCTGGTCTTCTTACCGCCACAGTGATTGGAGCTGGTGCAGTACTTCTCGGAGTTGCTGATCTCCCTCTTTTTATAGCAACGATATGTGGTGGATTTATCGGCACAAATTTGGATAGTTTATTTGGCCAGATATTTGAGAATAAAGGCTATATTAAAAATGCAGGAACAAACTTCCTTGCAACGACCTGTGGATGTATCATTGGAGCAGGCATTTGGCTTGCATTAACCATGCCATTATAGGTGATGCACTTCTATCTGTTGGCACACATGTTTACACCGGATGCAAAACATTGGATCATTGGTTTGGCCAGCCTGGCATTCTTTATGGATGGACTTGATGCCTCCATTGCAATGATTGCACTCCCTACAATAACTACAGACTATGGAGTTGGGGTTGATATCTCTACATGGGTTCTTATCAGCTATCTGTTCATTATCTGTGCATTTATTCTCCCCATGGGAAAGCTAATTGAGCGACATGGGGTGAAGCTGATATTTATTCTTGGATTTGCCATTTTTGCTGTAACATCACTTATTTGTGCATTTGCACCTACGATTTGGGTATTGATCGCAGCTCGTTTTGCTCAGGGGTTTGGCGCTTGCATGCTCGCTGCTGCTGCACCTGCACTGGTGGCTTTGCGTGTACCCTCTTCGATCTTGGGGTACACATTTGGTATGATTGGTGCTGCATCTGTTATTGGCTTTGCACTGGGTCCTGTTGTTGGGGGGATTTTGGTAGAATTTCTCTCATGGAACTGGATTTTCCTCATAAATGTTCCGATTGGGATTGTGGCAGTTTTCATGGCTTGGCTTTATATCG
Source organism: Methanobacteriota archaeon (assembly GCA_009779205.1). Classification (GTDB taxonomy): domain Archaea; phylum Halobacteriota; class Methanomicrobia; order Methanomicrobiales; family Methanospirillaceae; genus Methanofilum. The sequence goes on from WRER01000107.1 coordinate 2,485, forward strand.
ATCCTGATCAAGAACATGCACCAAAAACAAGTATAGATTATCTTGGTATACTTCTCATTGCAGTAACTATGTCTCTTTTCTTGTTGTTTGTAAATGGATGGGCTGTGTATCCCCCATGGATATCAGCCACCCTTGCTGTACTCACAGTTGTAATGGGGTATAGTACTCTGAAATGGGAAATGAGCAGAAGCGATCCGATTATTCCTCTGGCGATTATCTATGATAAACATGTGCTGAAAGTACTGGTAGCTCTTGTTGCAGGGTGTGCTGTATTTACCGGATTCATCTTTCTCCTTCCATTCTATATGGATATAATACATGGCATGAGTCCTGCAATAGCTGGTTTGTGTCTCTTTCTTCCTGCACTTCTTGCTGCAATAATCAGTCCATTTGCAGGAAAAGTGATGGACATGCGAGGAGGTCGTATTGTAACCAGCATTGGAGCACTCATGATTGTGCTTGCAAGTATTCTTATGCTGCTCAGTGGGATGAGCAATACATTTTTCTTGTTTTTCCTTAGTTTAATCACACTTGGCATAGCAGTGGGTGTATTTCAGGGACCGGCATCTGGGCGAGTTATCGCAGTCTCTCCAAAAGAATGGTATGCGTTGGCCTCAGCATTTATGTCGATGTCTATTTACTTTGGTGCATCGCTAGGAACTGCTTTATTTTCTGGCATTTTGTCTTTTTATTATGATATGACATCAAGAAATAGTGTTGAGTTCCTTGGGGGATGGACTGCCGTGTGTATTGTGTCCATTATCGTGAGTATCATCGCATTGTACAATGAATGGCTGGTGCCAGACAAAACAATGCACAATGATAATAGCCAACTACGATGAAAAATGGGGTGTGTAACACCTATTTCAGACAAAAGCACTATTCCTGAGTATTTCCAGATGTGGAGTGTTCGCGGTGCTAAAAAAAGAGAAAAAAGAGAAGTTACTTCATAGTTGGTTCTGCATAGATATATTCTATTTTCGTCACTGTTCCAGACAGTTCATCCTGTTTTCCAGTGAGTGTGACGGTGTAGAGTCCGGGCATGGTATATTGCGTTTGCACACGTTTACGCTCTTCCGTGTTTGGAGTTTCTTTACTCTCTCCGTTTCCAAAGTCCCAGATCCATGTATCTGGTACACCACTGATGGCTTTTGGAATAAATACCACGCTCAATGGAACAGTTCCTGTGCAAGGCGTTTCTGTGCAAGGTACAGAAACCTCGCAAGAGTCGTCTGTGCACAGTTCAGCAGTGAAATCTACGCGAATCTGCTGGTCACGCAGTGCTCCAACTGCCACGATATCATAATCTCGATCCGCAAAACGCCTGATATAAGGCTGTGGAGGGAGTAATTCTTCGTTTACGCTTATATGTTCAAGTACATACCCTGGTCTTGAATCAAATGAGATGACAAACTCAGCACATGCGTCAAGTTGCCATTCGCCTGTTGGAACTGCGATTCCCCCATACTGGGCTCCCTGACCATTCTTGGATGTGATATTGTACGTAGTCGTTGGAGTTGGAACACATCCTTCTACAACTTCAAAAGCATCTATAAGTGTTGCAGAATCTTCATCTGGATTTGTAACGGTGACATTCCACAATCCAAGTGGAGCACCGGTGAGTGGAAGTGTGCAGGTTATCTCATATGGTGACATGAAGTCACATTCTGCAGGGATAGCGTCATTTCCAGTACGGGTAAGCTGTACTCTCATACCTTCTTGGAAATTTTGACCAGAAATAGCGACATCAAGAGATTCAATGTTCTTCCCAGATGATGGAACGATATCAAAAACACCAAGCACCCCATCCATTTCAAATTGCATTACTATGACATTGCCATCAAAGCCAAATGTTCCGCCGTGTGTTGGCATAATTTCAATGATGGCTTCACCTGCTTCTTTAGGCTCGAAGACGCACATCAATAAATCTTCTGTTCCGTCACATAGTGCATTATCTGGAGTTAGTTCAACTGTCTTTCCTGATTCATATGTTACTCTGATGATAATGTCTTCAAGCAATGAGTCTGTTGATAATACTGAATATGTGGATAATAGTGAATACGTTTGTTCAGCACGATTTGAATCCGTATCTTTACTGATTAATATCACCATTTTATCACCTATTCTTTGCAATATATTGAATGATGTTACTAATGCACTTAAATAGGCCTGAAGTTTTTTATCTTGAGAACTAATCTCCCTGTATCTATCATATGAAATATTAGGTGCTTG
>WRER01000108.1 GCA_009779205.1 Methanobacteriota archaeon
TCTGCATGATTGGATACACCATCTGCGACACAGTTGGATGATCCATCTGGCGACCAACTTCATCCATGCTGCGTTTTGCGCGACTTACCGTGACTTGTTGCGTGAGCTCATAAACAAAAAGTTGATACTCAGGAGAGAGCTGAACATCAGTCCCAAGTACATACCGTACATCTGTCAATCCGAGACCTTCAAAGCACCGTCTATTATATTCTGCAAGTTTACGAACCTCTTCCATCGTTCCTTTGCGATTCAGAAAAGCATGTACATTTGCGAGAAGTACGGTGACTTCAAATCCGGCATGTTTGAGATCAATCAGTTTATTGATAGTTGTCAGGTGACCGAGATGAATCTCACCACTGGGTTCATAGCCACAGTACACCTTTTTTTGTGGTTTACTTATAAGATGACGGAGATCCTCGTCTGTGACGATCTCTTCAGTATTGCGAACTGCTAGCGTGTACGCATCCATTAGTATATGTCTGTTTGACAAGGCGTTTAAAACCCACGACACTTGCATTTCCGGACAACACTGGATGCACCTATTTATTATCTCCTGCACAACTCATATATGAATGAAGGGATATAAGCACAAACCTCAAGAGCAAAAAGCTCAACCAATAAACTGGACGCAGGTTCTTGTCGCCGTATTTTGTGTTGTCATGGCAGTAGGTATGGTTGTTTCAATGTTTGGAACATCATGGCTTAACTTCTTTACCACAATAAAAGAAAACGACAGAGTATTAGTTGATTTTACCTTCTATGATGAATTAGATCGTCCAGTTGTTACGACCTCACAGAGCATCTATCAAAGAGCTGTAGAAAGAAATGATGTTATCTTCTTTGCCGACAGAATGACGCTTATTGCAGGCACAACAATACAAAGGGATCTCGTCCCAATCCAGGTTTTCAGCCAATACACCGCTCCGAATCTGGAATTTGGACTATTCGGACCAGAGATTGATGAGATGAATTATGCTGTCATAGGTCAAAAAGTTGGTTCGTCAATAAATGTTGATATTCCAATGTCTGTGGATCTCGTGCGATTTACAGATAATGCACAGTTCACACAGATTGCAGGAGACATCCTGGATCTCGTGCAAATCGGCGATCAGTTACCGATTTCCTTCTCTGAAACTCCTCAGATCGCACTTGACGACGCAATCCCTCAGACATACTTGCGAACAGCAACTATCACTGAGATAACTGATGAAGGCGTCACATTCAGCTACGGATACCCATATGTTGCTCTCACCATCTCCGAACTGAGAGCAAATTAAAAAAAATCTATAATCACCTTTTTGCAATTTTCACATAGATGAAAACGAGTATATTTCTAAGCTGCTAATTGTACATCCAGACATGTTCCTTACATTCGATAAGGTTTCCATTAAAAATAAACGAGTTTTAGTGCGCGTTGACTTTAACTCTCCAATAGAGCCAGGAGTTGGTGCTATTCTTGACGACAAACGATTTCGCGAGCATCTGCAAACGATACAAGCTCTCGAATCATCGTTGTGCATTATTCTCACTCATCAGTCACGACCAGGGAAGATGGATTTCACATCTTTGGAACATCATGCGACACGACTTGAACAACTTCTCCGGCGACCAGTAACCTTTGTTAGCGACATCATTGGTTCTGCTGCTTATGAGGCTGTTTCAAAGGCTCAGTCAGGTGATGTGCTCATGCTTGAAAACCTCCGTTTCAATGCAGAAGAAAATCTCACATTGTCACCTGAGAGTGCATCAAGTACATTTTTCATCAAAAAATTAGCAGGCCTTGGAGATGTCTATATTAATGATGCATTTGGAACAGCACACAGATCACAACCAAGCATTGTCGGACTCCCGGAGGTACTTCCTTCGGCTGCCGGACTTCTCATGGAGCGTGAAATTCAAAATCTCACACGAATATTCACCGGTGCACCCCGCCCAATTACATTTGTACTTGGAGGAACAAAGGTAGATGATTCACTTGCTGTCGCAGAAAATGTTTTGAAATGCGGAATTGCAGATACTGTGCTCTTCATTGGAGTCGTTGCAAACCTCTTTTTCATTGCACAGGGGCATGACATTGGAGAACCTTCCAAAGAGTTCATCAAAAAACTTGGATACGAGGCAGAGATCGAACGTGCAAGGCATATTCTTGAAACATATCCTGACAATATTTGCATCCCAACTCATGTTGCAGTAAAGGAAAACGGGGAGAGAGCTGAGTATCCGGTAGGCCATATCCCTGACAACTGCCCGATACTTGACATTGGAACAGAAAGTCTCCCGACATGTGTCGAGATGTTTCGAAATTCAGGAACTGTTGTACTAAATGGGCCGGCAGGAGTTTTTGAGCAGGCAGACTATGCCTTTGGAACAAATGAAATCATTAAATACGCATCATTAGCGTCTTTCTCAGTTGTTGGAGGTGGTCATACCGCAGCAGTGACAGAGCGCCTGGGGCTTGTAGATACATTCAGCCATATTTCAACAGGAGGTGGAGCATGTATTGAATTCCTTTCCGGAACAAAGCTTCCTGCTATTGCTGCACTTGAAAGAAGCAGGGAGAAGTTCAAATGTCATACAGAGTAGCTCATTAGGATGGTTATATTAGCATAGGCGTTACGCTGCGTTTGTAAACCATAATAGAAAGGAAATTGCTTCAATTAATCATTTTAAGTTGATAACTGTGTAAGACATTTGATTTTTAGATAACTCTTATCAGAATTTATTTATATACCATGTACCAAATTAATGCATTCAAGTGCGTTTTAAATCGTAACTACACTTCCCCCGTTCTTCACCCATAAGAGGCTTACAATATGCTTTTAATGCTGATAATCGACCCTGATAAAACACTAACACCATTTATTGCTGAATCGCTGCTTTCAATAGGAAATGTTCACATTGATTCAGTTGCATCGGGGGATGAAGCATATGAAAAAATGAAAAATCAGAAATATACATTTTTAATTTCAGATTATGTATTTGGTAATGATAATGTAGTTTCATTTTCAACACTGTTACGGAACAGTGATATCAGTATCCCATATATTGTCGTCACATCAATGGAGGGTGAAAATTACGTGATTGATGCACTAAATGCAGGAGTTTCAAAATACATCAAACGTAACACCGCAAATGTCCAAAAAGAGCTCTGGGAGCACGTTACAGCATATCATGTAAATTATGAAATCAATGAGATCCTGCGAGAAAGCGAAGATCAGTACCGAGTTGTCGCAGAATTAACCTCTGATATTATACTTATTCGTTCAAATAATGAAATTGTTTATATCAACCCTGCTGGACGTACTACACTAAACCTTGCAGACGTAAAAGACGTGCCGAAATTTCTGATTATTGGAGACCGGATCGAAGGAAGTGAAGCCCACAGTGGTGGTACATCTTTGCTTGGAAGAAAAAAAGTATGGTACGTCCACGTTACAGTAACAACAGCCGATGGAACCCGTGAGGCTGAAGCAGCTGTGCTTCCGATAACATATGGGCACGCATACGCGGACTTCATTATCATTAAGCAATTTATTTCGCACGAACCAGATGAATCGCAGCTGGATACAGCAGCACTCATACTTTCAATTACTGATAAAAATGAACAAATCAGGCGCGCTGCTGCAGCTCAAATGGCAAAATTAGGGAAACTTGCTGTTGATCCTCTGTTGAAAGCAATGAAAACCGTCAATATTGACGACATGTTTGTGCGTATGAGCGTTCAGCAGACAATTGCAGATACCCTTGGAAAATTAGGCCCAGAAGCAATTCCATCTCTCACAAATGCATTGCAACATAATCCTGATTGGCACATTCGTTCTGCTGCTGTTGATGCCCTTGGAGGCATTGGAGATCCAATAATTGTTGATTTGCTCTCACATACACTGTTGAACGACGATGACTGGAATGTACGCAGCAGTGCTGCTGAAGCACTTGGTAAGATTGGAGATGCAGGTGCAGTTTCTTCACTTGAAGAAGCACTTGAAGATTCAAATGATATGGTGCGTATGTATGTAAAAGAAGCCCTTTCTCTGTTAAAATGACGATCCATATAAGATCAACCCCTGAACTAAATCATCTCGTATTATGTGCTACTGATATTGCTAAGACTGCGGCATTTTATCACTCCCTCCTTGGCATTGCAATGTCGGAGATAGAGAAGCTGCAGCACGAAACGTCTGCTACTCAGATTGCTAAATATGCCCTTAGTTCACTTCCACAACCAGTTCTCAGATTTTTGAAGCCAACGATTGCTTCTCACCTAAAAGCAATCTCAACACAGATGTGTTACCTTCGAACAACAGGAAATGCACCGCTTCTTGTGCTGATGGCAGAGGAGGATTATGAAACACAGATGCCTATCTCAGTATCTGGAAACACCGTATACAAAACAAGTTGGCTACTTAGCCCAAAGGTTGATGCAGAGTCACTAGCTTGGGATTTGAGTGAGAGTGAGATCTGGTTTGCGTGGGCGGACATTGGCTCAGATGGGCGAATATATACACCTGAATTGAGCCACTCACTGTTTTTAAAAGATCCTAATGGCAGACTTGTTGAGTTGATTCCAAACCAAAACGAGACTGAAGAAACTCCCATTATTTCAAAATTTACAGAGCGAACCAGCAGACTCCTGTATCCAACAATATACACAGATAACCTTGATGCGTGGGGAATTTTTATGAATAATGCCTTCAAGATTAAGGAAGCA
>WRER01000109.1 GCA_009779205.1 Methanobacteriota archaeon
ACTGAATATACAAAAGACCTAAGCAACAGGACAAAAGCAATGGATCACCAAATGATAGCAACACGAGACGCACTCTCCTCCATGCTCCATGAAATTGTAAACTTTGTTCAGCTCATGAGTGACGGAAAAATAAAAGAGACGACTATTAATTGCGAGAGCTATCATGGAATATATCTGGAGATTGTAAGAGAGCTTATAAAATTGCAACAGGGAATAGAGAGCCCATTAACTGAGACAAATCGCGTACTTACACACTTTCAAGGTTGTGACTTCTCTACTCAGATCGATGAACATGTTGAATTCATGGGAGAGTGGAGGCAGATTAAAGATGGCCTCAATAGCACCTGCACTCATGTGAAAGGAGGCATTGATGCAGTAAACAAGAGTGTTGCGCAGTTACATGACGTGCTCAATAGTATGATACTCGCAACACAAGAAGTCAACAATGGGAGAAGTTTCGTTTCAAATCAAGCTGATCAGCTTGAAATGCGCATGATGAACCAAAAAGAAATAATAAGTCAGCTCACAAAAGCCCTCAATGATGTCACAAGTACTGCCGCAGATATCTCAACACAAACGAACAAGCTCGCTTCTTTAGTCACCTCTGCAGATGGAATGGCAAAAGATGGGAAAAAGCAGGCCGAAGATGCAGAGAGTGGAATGCAGGCAATAACTCATTCTTCAGAAGAAGTGAGTCGCCTGATTTTGGAAATTCAAAATGAAATGGAACACATTGGAAAAATTATTAACATTATCACAGAAATCGCAGGACAGACAAACTTGCTTGCACTGAATGCTGCAATTGAAGCTGCACGTGCTGGAGACGCAGGAAGAGGTTTTGCTGTCGTTGCAACAGAAGTAAAAAGCCTTGCAGAACAATCCAGAAACTCTGCAAATATTATTAAAGAGATGATCGAAACTCTGACAAACAAATCAAAAGAGGCCGCAAATGCAGTGAATCATTCAAAAGATGCTGTACAAGATGGAACTGATGCATTAAGCAGAACTCTCTCTCTTTTTGCTAAGCTCGCTGAAGATGTAGATGAGATCGCCAGAAATATAGGGATGATCGCAACTATGACCGAAGAGCAGACAGCAGCAACTCAAGAGATAAACAGCAACATTATCGATGTCGAAGAGATGAGCAAGGCAGGCCTTGATGACGCCATTACAGTTGCTTCTGCAACAGCAGAGTCAGAATTCGCAGTAAATACATTACAGGAAAACAGTGAGCAACTACGCAGCCTTAGTGAAAAGTTATCTGACGATATGAAAAAATTCATTATTTGATTTTGTAATTACATCTCTTTTTTTGTATCCATGGTGCATATAAATGGATGGGCAGAGCTCGATGGTACAATTCTCTCTCTCTCTGATCTTACAGAAATTCAAGGAAATAGTTCCAAAATCAGAAGATTGGGGGGAGAATTTTTTATTGCCTGGGACGATGGAAGTCGTGCCCGTGATATGTATGGCGTTATGCTTGGAGATTGTCCGACAGGTACCTATATCTGCTCCGAGGGAACGAATAATCCCCTTTTGGAATCTTCAACTTCTCCGTCTCTTTCCCATGCAATAGAAACAGCTGTACGCCTTCGTGCAGACACATCTCACACAACAGATACCTGTGTTACTGCACTATCTGGGGTGGACTCGGCATTGATTGCGGCAATCAGTCGCACTCCATGTATCACCGTTGGAATGACAGGATCGCATGACCTGCAACAAGCTGCGCGGACTGCTTCTTTATGCGGACTTGATCTCTATACCAAATCTATTTACGGAACTGATGTGGAGGATGCGTTGCCACTCGTCATGAAATGTACACAGCATTTAAGTATGACTCCTGTGGATATCGCTATAGGAGTTGCCTTGTGGTTTATCGGTGAAACTGCTAAAGAACAGGGATATACACGCCTTCTTTCCGGTCAACGGGCAGATGAGCTTTTTGGTGGATATCACAGATATGCGAGCTGTAATGGATCTCATGATGAGATTGATCAGCTCTTTACAAAAGACTGGGAAACGATCAAACATCAAAACCTTCGGGACCAGACAATTGCCCATGCTCATGGGGCATGGCTTTCCATGCCGTATCTTGATACACGTGTCGTTTCAGCCGCTCGCAGTATCCCTCCCTCTGATCACTTGATGAACGGTATACGAAAGTATCAACTCAGGCGTGCAGCTCTTCACTATCTTCCCCGTGAAATAGCATGCCACACCAAAAAAGCCATGCAATATGGAACCGGAATCGCAAAAGAAATAAAAAGACTCGCTCGGCGCCATGGATTTGGCACGCAGATATCTGCATATCTGAATGCAATTCAAGATGCCGAAGCTCTCACGTGAGAACAGGAACGCAAGCACGAATGGTTACAAAAGATGATGTTTCTAGCATTGCAACGCTTTGTGATGTAGGAATAGATGAAGATGAGATGGAACAGTTTACTGAACAATTTTCTGACATATTGGCGTTTTGGAGTACACTTGACGAATTAACCGAATCTGATGAGTCCGGGAAGAACTCAAACATTTCAAATGTATTTCGCGAAGACATAGCAGTTCCTTCTCTGTCACAGGAACAAGCACTTTCCAATACAGATGATGCCACAGAAGGATATTTCAATGCACCACGGGTGATGTGAGTGAGTACGCTGTCATTTTCACCACATGACACATACAACGCATTCCTGTGTCATGAAAAAGAGGTCGCATATGGGGATGGGCCATTATCCGGCGTCCCTGTCGCAGTAAAAGATAATATATCGACAATAGGCATGCAAACAACCTGTGCATCAAAAATACTTGAAGGGTACATCCCTCCCTACAATGCACATGTTGTTGAGCTCCTGCTCGCTAGCGGGGCAGCAATTGTTGGAAAGACAAACATGGATGAATTTGCCATGGGTAGCACAACAGAAAACAGTGCATATGGAAAAACACTCAATCCTTGTGATATCACACGTGTTCCAGGAGGATCATCCGGGGGTTCGGCAGCCGCTGTTGCAGGAGATCTCGTGCCAATGGCACTTGGCAGCGATACAGGAGGATCTATTCGGTGTCCTGCTGCATTTTGTGGTATTGTTGGGCTGAAGCCAAGTTATGGACGTGTCTCACGCTACGGCCTTATTGCGTACTCAAATTCACTTGAGCAGATCGGACCGATGGCAAAGACAGTTACAGAAACAGCAGAACTGTTTTCTGTTATCGCAGGCCATGATCCAAGAGATGCTTCCTCACTGGATGCACCCTACAAGGCAGCATTAGATCCTGAACTGAAAGGAAAGCGCATAGCAGTTCCTGAGGAGTTTTTTGGAGCGGGTGTGCATCCAGACATTTCAAAAACCATAAAAGAAGCTATCGATACGATTGCAGGTGAAGGGGCAGAGCTGATTTCCTGCAGCATTCCATCCATGAAATACGCTCTCGCTGCATATTATGTCATCTGCACCAGTGAAGCATCATCAAATCTCGGCCGTTTTGATGGCATTCAGTATGGAAAGAGGCTTGATACAAAAAAGAGCTGGCATGATGCGTACCAAGACCATCGAATGCAGTACTTTGGTCCTGAAGTTCGCCGTCGCATTCTGCTCGGCACATTCTCACTTGCAGCAGGATATTATGGCAGATATTACCACAAAGCTCAGACTGCCCGTCAGATGATAACAAAGGAATACAATCACATTCTCAGTAAAGCAGATGCAATCATGGGTCCAACCATGCCTGAGATAGCGTTTCCCTTTGGTGCAAAAAGCGATCCTCTGACAATGTATCAGACAGATATTCTAACAGTTCCTGCAAATCTTGCAGGTCTTCCGGCTTTGTCTGTTCCATGTGGAACAGTGGATGGCATGCCGGTCGGGCTTCAAATCATTGGAGCTTGTGGGGCTGACGAGATGGTTCTCAATCTTGGATATGGATATGAGGAGGTGGCATCATGAGCACCGATGGGCAAGATGTCTCATCCCTTCAAACCATTATCGGGCTTGAGATACATTGTCAGCTCAATACGAAATCCAAACTCTTCTGTGGATGCAGCACTGATTTTCGAGAGAGCGAGCCAAACACCTGCACATGTCCAATCTGCCTCGGACTGCCCGGATCGATGCCGATGGTGAATAAAAAAGCCATTGAATATGCGATAAAAGTAGGTAAAGCTCTGAATTGTGAAATTCTTGAGACTTCAGAATTCGCAAGAAAAAATTATTTTTATCCTGATCTTCCAAAAGCCTATCAAATCACTCAGTATGATAAACCTCTCGCAGTCCATGGACACGTAAACCTGGACATCGAAGGCAAGGAAAAGAAGATACGCATCACCCGTATCCATGTAGAAGAAGACCCAGGACGTTCTGTACATATGGGTTCCGGTGATCGATCACGGTACACCCTTGTTGATTATAACAGATCCGGCATTCCACTCATTGAAATCGTCACAGAACCAGATCTTCGCTCCCCAAAAGAGGCCCGACACTTTCTCAATAAGCTGCGTGCAACCCTCGAATATCTGAATGTATTTGACAGTGAAAAAGAAGGATCACTGCGTGTTGATGCAAATATCTCGCTTGAAGGCAGTGGACGTGTCGAGGTAAAAAACATCTCATCCTATAAAGGGGTGGAAAAAGCACTCACCTATGAGGTAACACGTCAACGAAACATGCTGCGCCGCGGACAAAAGATTA
>WRER01000110.1 GCA_009779205.1 Methanobacteriota archaeon
CCCATTGCTTTTTAGAATAATTGTTATGCTATCAACAACAACATCCTGTATTCGATCAGATCCTTCCCACATCGCAAGAGGTTTTATCTCATCTGATCTTCTCTTTGTTTTCTTCTTAAACGAGTTTGATATCACTGATGATGGCTGACTTGATCCTCGTTCTGATGGATGGCTATTCACGAAAGCACTCCAGCAATCGTCAAAGAATGTCTGATATTTCGAACTGCATGTTTTGCATCCTCTTCTGTCTTTCCACCGGTGATAATGAGTTTGCCAGATCTAAAAAGCAGTACTACAACCTTTGGATCACTCAGTCGATAGACAAGACCTGGAAATTGTTCTGGCTCATATTCAATTTGCTCAAGATTAAATCCAATAGCGATTTTGTTCAAATTTATTGGAGTTGCTAGATCAGCTGATGTAACGATATTCTGTACGCGATACTCCAAATTGTCATATAATGTAATATTCAAAGAGCGCAGCTCGTTTGCGAGGTATTCAAGTCCTTTATCAAGGCTTTCAATACTCTTCGCTCCTGTGAGTACAATTTTTCCAGATCCAAATACAAGAATCGCAAGTTTTGGATCAGATATCCGAATAACGACACCAGGAAATCGTTTTTTATTATATTCTGCAACGGAGAGCCGTTCGGATATCTGAATTAAATCAAGAGTATCTGCAACCTTTACCGAGGCCACAATATTTTCAATGCGCAAAGAATCCTCAGGAGTTGCAGCCATGGGTAGTAATTTGGCCGATGATCTTAAATAGATATATCTTTAATATGTCCAATCTTCGAAAACGTGTAAAACGATACTGTTTTGAAGTCTTTCATGAATATTCGGTACAAATGTTTATATTGATGTGCTCGCAACAAGTATGCTATACAAATGACGAAGACGACTTCGTCATTTAATGAAGGTACAGTCTCCAAAGAAAGGACGTACTGAATCTATGTTTAAGGAGATATTTCCATGACCGAATGGACTTTAACAGAATCAGAAGGATATGACCTATTAAAGAAGTATGACATCCCTGTTCCAGAATATGGAATTGCCACAACGCCAGAGCAAGCAGCTGATATTGCAGCAAAGATAGGATTTCCCGTTGTCATGAAGATTGTCTCCCCTCAGATTCTTCACAAAAGCGACGCAGGCGGCGTCATTGTTGGTGTTGCATCAAAGGAAGAGGCAATTTCTGCATACAATAAAATCAGAGCAAATGTTTCAGCATACGATCCAAAAGCAGAGATTAAGGGCGTGATTGTTGTTGAGATGGCGCAGTCAGGTGGTGTTGAGCTCCTTATTGGTGGAAACACAGATACAACGTTTGGAAAAGTGATTACCTTTGGTATTGGAGGTGTGCTCGTTGAATTGTTGCATGACGTCAGCTTACGCATTCTTCCTGCATCAGAATCTGAAATTCGCGAGATGATTCGTGAGATCAACTCTTATAAACTGATTTCTGGATATCGTGGTGATGGACCAAAAGATGAAGAATTGCTCGTCAAGATCCTCATAGGTGCATCCAAGATGTTTGCAGAGAATGATATCAAAGAATTTGATATTAACCCACTGCGCCTGTACGAAAAAGGAGCATGTGCACTAGACTCTGCAATTATCATGAGTGATGAGCTTGATGCACTTCACAGCCAAGATTACATCGAAGTCCCACTCGAATACTTTAATCCAAAGACTATCGCTGTTATCGGGGCATCTGACGATCCAAGTAAGATGGGATATGCCTGTATGCGAAATCTCCTCGACTTCGAAGGCCCGCTCTACCCTGTGAACAACAGACGAGATGTGATCATGGGTCGTAAAGTCTATGCATCTGTGCTCGATATCCCGGAAGAAACAGTGGATATGGTAGTAATCACGGTTCCCGGGCGCATTGTCCCATCTGTTATGGAGGAATGCGGTCAGAAAGGTGTAAAAGTTGCTGTGGTGATTACAGCTGGCTTTAAGGAGATGAGTGAGGAAGGAGAAGCGCTTGAAAATGAAGTTGTTGCTATTGCACGAAAGTACGGGACACGCATTGTAGGACCAAACTGTCTTGGACTCATTATACCTCCCATTAAGGTAGATACAACATATGTGAAGAAGTCACCAAATCCGGGTAATATCGCATTTATCTCTCAGAGTGGTGCGATTGTAAACACTGTGGTTGACTGGTCACTTGTTCGTGGCATTGGTTACTCTATGGTTGTTTCTGTTGGAAATCAGGCAGATCTGAACTTCTTTGATTACCTGAGATGGGCTGATTCAGATCCCAATACTCGCGCCATCATTATGTATGTGGAGCAGATTAAAAATGGAAAAGCGTTTCTGGAAGTCGTGAGTGAGGTTACGAAGAATAAGCCAGTCATTGCCTTAAAAGCGGGTTCTTCAAAACGTGGCCAGGCAGCAGCAGCATCTCATACCGGTTCATTATCAGGGTCCTGGGAAGTCTATGTAGAGGCGTTTAAAAAGGCAGGAGTGCTGCTTGTACATGATCTAACTTCTGCATTCTATGCTGCAGAGATGTTGTCTCATCCAAAAGGATATCCAAAAGGGCGGCGAGCAGTGGTTGTTACAAATGCAGGTGGGTTTGCAGTGCTCTCAACAGATTATGCCGAGCGGTATGGCATTGAGATTATTGATCTGCCAAAAGAGGTTATCGCTGAACTTGATTCATTTTTGCCCGAGTTCTGGAATAGAGGAAATCCAGTTGATTTACTTGGAGATGCAACCGATAAGCGATTTGAAATGACCTTTGATGTGCTTGCAAAGCATTCAGATCTCTGGGATATGTGTTTTATGATAGGATTCCCGAACAATATTCTCACATCTGAGCGGGTTGCTGAGTTGATTCTTGATCTTTCTAAAAAGACTGAGAATAGAATCATTCCAACACTGCTTGGTGGAGAATGGGTCGAGGGAGGACGTAAGAAACTTCAGGAAGTTGGCTTGCCAAACTTTGATGAGCTTGACTACACCTACCGTGTTGTTGGCAGAATGATGGCACAGAAATTCAGAGCAAAAGGCGTAGGATTGTACTGATCCTCCACCAATCTTTTTTTGAAGAGATCACATGAGATATTGTGATGTCTGCCATCTATGAGACACGTACATCTTTTCCTTCTGAATCATCCACACCCATCTTCACGTACTACCCAGAATATCCTCATCAATCCTTTCTGCTATTTCTTCCAGTTCATCAAAGATTCGATTTGCATCCTTACGGAGCTCACGAACTGATTCTTTTAAACTTAAACCTCGCATATACACCAGTTTCTTCTCCCTGTACACGATTCCTGTCCTTGTTAGATTTCTAACGTGGTGATTGACACGTGCAGGTGTGACATGCAAAAGCTGTGCCAGTTGTTCAGTAGAAAGACCTTCGCCATTTTGATACTGGTGAAGCAAGATTGTGATGATCTGCGTTGCAAGACCGTCTATATCCCTCCCTGATGAAAGGCCCAGCGTGTCGCAAAACCAGATTGTCTTATATTCAGGAGCAGAAAAGACTGGCTTTTTTATTTCATACAGAGAAAGACGTCGCTGCATGATATATTATAAGATCTCATTTAGATTTATATCATTTCAATTCAACTTGCATTGTTAATACATAATAGAGAAAATGATATATAGAAGTAGTAAACAATATGTATACGTAAACATTGGAAAGGAGACTTATTATGGCAATTACACCCATTGGTGAAAGAGTTTTAATTAAACCATATAGACAAGACGAAAAGACAAAAGGAGGAATTTACATCCCTGAGTCTGCAAAAGAGAAGAAAAAACAGGGAACTGTCATTGCAGCAGGAACATTCAAAGACGGAAAAGAACTTCCTGTCAAGCCCGGTGATATTATTATTTATGGTGGATACAGCCAGGAAGAGGTCGAATTCGAGAAAGAAGATTTTATCATCGTCGAATTCAAGAATATCGTTGCTAAAGTCCAATAAGATGAATCGTTCTCATGCATCGTTGTCTTGTGTCCATATATAAGACAAGAATACGCAAACATTTGAAAGAATAATAAAAGGAATTACTATGGCAAAGAAACAGATTATGTTTAATGAGGGTGCTCGTCGTGCACTTCTTGAAGGTGTCAACAAAGTCGCCAACACCGTCAAAGTCACTCTTGGTCCAAAAGGCCGAAATGTTGTACTTGACAAGTCAGGAGCACCAATTGTCACAAGTGATGGAGTAACCATTGCAAAAGAGATCGAGCTTTCAGACAAGTTCGAAAATGTTGGTGCTAAACTCATCAAAGAGGTTGCATCAAAGACTCAGGATAACACTGGAGATGGAACTACTACTGCAACAGTGCTTGCACAGGCCATGATGACTGAGGGCATGAAAAATATCGTTGCTGGTGCAAATCCGATCGAGATTAAACGTGGTATTGACAAGGCTGTTGATGTCGTTGTTGACATGATTAAGAAACAGAGTATCGAAGTTAAGGACGAGGATACTATCAAGCGCATTGCAGTTGTTTCTGCAAATAATGATGAAGAGATTGGAGCTCTCATCTCAGATGCAATGAAACTTGTTGGATATAACGGTGTTATCTCTGTTGAAAACTCAAAAACACTTGAAACAACTCTTGAACATGTCGAAGGTATGCAGTTTGACCGTGGATTCATCTCTCCATACATGATAACAGATGAGGAACGACGCATTGCA
>WRER01000111.1 GCA_009779205.1 Methanobacteriota archaeon
ATTTGAGAAGGAAATGCCATTTATTCGGATAACACTTCCCCTTGCGATCTCCTCTTCATTGATATATAGGATTGATGTTGGAAGCGTCAAATCAACGATTACATTGCCAAGAACAGTTATCGCTCCTTGTCCACCGGATATCAGTTCAATCCTGACTGTGTCATTCTCCTGCAATGGGTACAGTCTTCCACCAACTCGGATGTCCACATTATTTTTCACAATGAAATCCAACTGTCCTCCCGGCTGAAATGCACCGCCTTTAAAGCCGGTGATATAACTATCTTCACGAGCTATTGGGCTTACATGAATCTGCTGAAATGCCGCAGGACTCGTATACCCATTACAAAATGTTACAGAAAGGGTTGCCATGTATGTACCTGGATATACATATGTATGTGAGGTAAATCGTTCAGCGGATTTTCCTCCATCCCCGAACTCCCAGAGGCGATCAACAATACAGTCTTGTGTGGTATCTCGAAACTGCACTGTAAGTGGTTGTTCACCAGAGGTGGTTGAGACCTCAAATGTAATATCAGTCTCAAATGGAACAAGTGTTGGAACCGATGTAACCTTTGATACTAATGGCCAGATCTGTACAGCACCAGTTTCAGATCCAGTATTCTGAGAATGGCTTTGCTCAACTTCTGGAACCATTGTCTGTGTTTCCACTGGAGTCCGGATTGGTGTAACTGTGGGTGTTGGTTGCGGTCTCAACTCACCTCTTGCGAGCTCTCTACCACCCTGTGTGTCTTCATACCATACAATCAATGTATTCGGTCGCCCGTATCCAGCGGTTTCAATGCTGATAATATCTCCTGAGCCAAATCTCGTCCCTCCATTTGAAAGGAGTGTGAGTTGTTCCGACGGAATATTGAACCCGCCAATTGAAGCCCACATTTTGTTCATATCAAGTGGATCCCCTCCTTCATGATACACGAAAATTGTTTCACCATATCCATCTATGCGGATTGATGCCTCTGGCTCTCCAAAACTTCCAAAAGGATTTCCTCCCATAAATGTCAAAATAAAAAATGCGAGCGCTATTATTATGATTATTGCAACCACTGCGATTGCAGCATATCGAATTGTCTTTGTGTTTATCTTTATCTTTGTCTTTGTGTCTGTGTTCGTGTCTGATTGTACCTTTTCCTCATCACTCATACGACTCCCCCCTCATGAACAACAGGACACCTTCCTGACGCCATGACATATTATTCTTATGACATGAGTATATAAAAGATATATCACTTTGATGTTTGCATAGGCGTGTTCATCAAATGCTACAAGTATATTGTCATGTCCTCCCCAGTACTACATATGGATGGCGTCGAAAGGCTTTCAGATCTGGTGGATATACCCTACCCCCAACATCCTCATTGTGCTACCATACTTGTATTAGATACCTCAGCTTCAATGGAAGGAAATAAAATAAATGAACTTAATGAGGGCCTTGCCATCTTTGCCGCAGAACTCATGATGGATGAGCTCGCACGCAAACGAATAGAAATAGCGATCTTGAGTTTTGGTCAGGGTGTTACAAAGGTCTGTGATTTCACGTCAATAACTGAATTTATCCCTCCTGTGCTTCAGGCAGGGGGTTTCACTCCTATGGGAGAAGCCATTTTAACCGCAATTTCAATGATCGAAGAAAGAAAGCAAGAATATCGAGAATTTGGTGTTGATTATTATCGACCATGGATCTTTCTTATAACTGATGGTCAGCCAACAGATATGCGAAACGGGGATGAAAGGTGGAATAAGGTTATTACTGCTATCCACACTGGAGAGGCAGAGCACAAGTTTTTATTCTGGGCTCTGGGGGTTGATCAGGCAAACTTCACAGTTCTTCATTCTCTCTCACCTCCTGGAAGAACCCCTCTTCAACTGAAGGAAACGCACTTCACAGATATGTTTGTGTGGCTATCAAAGAGTCTGTCAAAAATATCTGATTCTGTGATTGGAGAGCAGATAACTCTTGAAAATCCTGTTGGTCCCGAAGGATGGGGGTCAATTCCACTGTGAATCAATATGATTCGTATGCTGCATGTGCATCAGTTGCAGGACTCACTCATACTAAAATAAACATTCCATGTCAGGATGCGAGTTTCTGCACTGCAAGCTATGATCATGCATTTCGTATCGCTGCCATTGCTGATGGAGTTGGATCTGCAACCCATGCACAAGAAGCCGCTATATATGTAGTCCATACAATCTGCTCTCTTCTTTCGACTCGTCTTTCTTCTCTTCAATTGTGCAGTGATGAATATATTGATGAACCTGACTCCATCAGATATATTTGCTGTAAAACGGTAGAAGAGGTTCGCTGTGGGCTATTTGAGTTGGCAGAACTGAACGGAGAGAGCCCTTTCGCATATGGATGCACATTGCTGCTATCTGTGCTGCATGAAACAGGATGCGCAATAGTACAAATCGGAGATGGTAAAATTGTCGCATATCAGGAGGAAAGATGGATACTTCTCTCAATGCCGCGTGCTTGTGGATATGTAAATGAGGTCGTTGCCTTATGCTCTGACCAATACCTGGATGATATGACATATAGTTGGAATCCTTCGGTGGATACATGCATATTGGGCTCAGATGGTGTTGATTTTTCATTCGGGACTTCATCGCAGAGTACCTTCACTCCTCACCTTGCATTTTTAGACCCTCTGCGCTCCTATTGCATCAAAAATGCAGAGCAATATCCAACAACAGAGGCTAATCACTCCCTCCTTTCTGCATCACTTGTCGAACTACTCTCATCAGAAAAAATGCAATCTGGGACAGGTGATGATATGAGTCTTGCAATTATTGGAAAGATTTGAAATTATGCATTGGTATGGATAGCATCTCTCTCTCCCCAGCGACAATTTCCATTCATGGCTCTTCTGCCAAAGCATATACGAAACAGTTCACACTGATTAATCACGCAAACGCATCATTCAAAGGAGTTGTAACTCCTCAAATTCCTGGCATTCGTGTTGAACCACGTGTATTTTCAATCGATGTAACAATGCCTTCTCTGAACTTTACTATCTTCATAGATTCAAAGGCATATCTCTCACATAAAGCAAAAAAACCACCGGTACAGCTGTTGGAACAGATCATTATTGTTACAACCATCGGAAAAAAAGAAGTAATCCTAAACATTGAGTATATTGAAGAATCCTTACTTCGATCTGCTCCTGTTTCACAGCGTTTTAGATCGAGAAGATATGGACATATAATACGCAATCGTACAGCATATTTGAAAAATGGAGGTAATTTAAAATTATTTTCAACTGGGCGGAGTGGAGGAGAAGGAGAAATCTATTTTGTCAAGGATCATGCCACCTCTTGTGCAAAACTGTTTCATCCCCACAGTATAACCCCTGAATTAGTTGAAAAAATTGAGTATATGGTTTATAATCCTCTGAAATCGTCTCTTCTCTCTTCAATAGCCTGGCCAACTGCATGCCTGTATGATAAATCTGGCTCTGATCGTCGTTTCTTAGGATTTCTCATGCCATACATTGATCCCTCCAGCTATGAAGAGGCTCACAAATGGTATGATCCACAAGACAGAAAAAAGCAGAAAAAAGCACCTTTAACACTTGCAGAACGTTTATGTGTCATTTACCAACTCGCAACAGCTATCCATGACTTACATACTCTTGGCCATGCTGTTGGAGATCTGCGAGAGACAAACCTTCTCATTGGCTTGAAAAGAGTTGTAATTATCGACTGTGATTCATTTCAAATCAAAAAGTCAGGTTCTGACTCATTTTATCCAACACGTGTTGCAACTGCTGAGTATCTCCCTTTCGAGTCTCAAGGGAAAGATTTTTCAAAAAAATCAATCTCACGCATTGACAGCGACCAATTTGCTCTTGCTGTTCTCATTTTTAAGATCTTAATGGATGGTGTGCATCCCTACCAATCTCAAGGGCGTCTCGTTTCACATGCTCCATCTACTGCTGACAAAATAAAACGAGGATACTTTGCATTTGATGAAAAACTGCATGGCTTGTATCCTCCTCCATATGCTCCGGATTATCACACTCATGTTCCAAAGGCTTTTGCAAGGTGCTTTACACAAACATTTGTTGAGGGGCATAAAGATCCAAAAAGAAGAACAAGGCCTGAACAGTTTATTGCTGCATGCACAGCGGTTATGCCGGAGCTTTTTCCAATGCAACAGCCACCCATTTCCTCATCTCCTCCACGTCCCTTTTTTCCGCCCAAAAAAGAGCAGGATGTAAAGAAAAAACTTGCAGACATCGCTCCTTCTCCATTACTTCCGCCATCTGTACCAGCAATACCATCGAAGCGACCCCAACTTCAAAAAGGCCCACTCCGTTCTCCGTACTATACTAACAATGGAATTTCAATTGTTCCAGGTCAGTTCTTATGGAAAATGCCTACTGGAACTGTCTATCAGGTAGGTTCTGGAACAATGTACAATGCTGTATTCAGCAGCACGTATCATCTTAACTCTCTTCCATCATGCCCGGCATATGGTAAACATCTTTCTTCTCTCTTTTCTCATTATCCAATCGGAGCTCTGCAGAATAGTACCTTATGGCCACAAACCCTGATCTTTCATCATCAGAATGAAAAAGAACCAATCGGATATCTG
>WRER01000112.1 GCA_009779205.1 Methanobacteriota archaeon
TATACCACTCATATGAGATACTTGCATGGTATAATGAAAAAGAAAAAGAAGAAAAAAGATATCACAGAGGGGGTGAATGCAAGTTCAGCACATGTCATTCATGTAACACATAATGACTTTGATGCTGTTGGTTCTGATGCCGTACATCGCCTTGCATATGGAAAAGATAATGTGTACACCATTTGGTCATCTGTTGGATCTTTTCCTGTTTTTTTTGAAAAAATATCAGAACTTCCTGCAAATGGGAGATTTCTTTCGATCAGTGATCTGGGGGCTCGGCACGGGATGATACCCTCCATTAAACACGCAAAGGATAATGGCTGGGTTATCAATTGGAGGGATCATCACCGTTGGACACATGATGAAGCATCAGATGTACGTAATCTGGTCGATTCCCTCACAATATCCACAAATCAATGTGCTTGCGGCATCTGTGCGCAAGAGCTTCTTCCAAACAACCCTTTGGCCCTCGAAATTGCGCATGTTGTCTGCGACTATGACTTATGGAAACACTCAGACCCCCGCTCTGATCAGCTTGGAATCGTGCTTCAACGTCATAAAAATCGTGAACATGTTCGTGATCTCATCATGATGGGAGTGTTTGAGGATGAATACATTCGTCAGGAATTTGATTCTATCACAGATGAGATGAAACAAGCCATGAAAAAGAGTGAGAAAGAGATGCAACTCTATGACTCTGATCCGAAAATAATCATAACGAGAATGCATGGCTTTCCAAGTGAGACTGCAGCGTATCTTCGCAAACAGTTCGATTCAGACATTGAAATTCTTGTATCAGATAATGGTAAGTTCTCAATTCGCTCGAAACACCCAGTCAGCCATCTTATCGCCCGTGAGTTTCGTGGAGGGGGACATCCGGAAGCTTCTGGAGGGCGCTTCCAGTTTACCTGGATCGATAAGCTAAAACTCAAACTATGCAAGAAAAATCGACATTATGACAGTATACATCAAAAATCACGGGAAATACGGAATAAACCTTCATGACTTCCACTATAGTGATGAATTAAATATAAAAGAATTAAACCGAATATTCCTGCAAGCCTCACTGTTGACTGAGAGTGATAAGCACACTGAGAGTATCAGCATAGTGTAGAACATGAGACTCCCAGGAAGTATCGGTATCAATATAACATGTTGCAGACACGCCATATAACCTTTCTGATTGTTTGTAGCATTCACATACCCTTTAATCTCCAAAATTGTCTAATAGTTATCAAAAATAAATTCAAATATTGCGTAAATGTAGTTTTTCTTGATTTTCTTTACAAAGACTTTACAAATCACTACCATTAAATAATATACGAATGACTTGATTGGAAAAACGCACGTATGCAAAGCACTTATACGCTCTTCAGGTGAGCTATATCCACACGTATGAGCATCTGGTGAATATCATGCAAAAGATCAAAGTACCAACCCTCCTCTCGTCACTTGTGATTAATGCACTTGCAGGTATCTCTGATCTCGAATTTACTACCATTCGTTCCTGTCCTTTCTGTGAGGGCCCTGTTCGATATCATGACATCCGAAAAAAACGTTTTGCAACGATTATTCGAGATGGTGAAAAGCATATGATCTATGTGCGGGTTCACAGGTTCTACTGCAGAGAATGTGGGAGACTCTGCTATGCTCAAGCCCCGTTTTATCCTGATACAAAGTTCGGTGCCCCTGTTATTGATCTTTGCATGACTATTGCACGAGATCACGCCTACAATTACACGGCTCGTGTTCTGAATGAGATGGGAGTTGTTGTTGACAGAGGTACTGTTCGCAATTTCTTTGAAAAAGATATTCCAGATGTAAGTTATGTCAAGATCTATGGGTTCCCGATTCCATTATCGATCTTTTCCTTGTCAGATCTTGTTTCCAGAGCAACAGATCAATATCCGCTCGCTGAAGAGGATGTGCTTGTGGCATGTGATTGTTTGCCGGCATAGATACGCATATATAACTTTTATATAAAACGAAAAAACATACTCATATGGAAATACGAGTTGTTCCATCTTATATCCAGGAAATAAAACATGGAAGTCCGCAATTATAGCGAAAATATCACGGATGTTGACGATGGGGAGCTGGCATTACGTGAAATCAGCAGTGATCATAAGATCTACTGCGACAAAAGAGACCCTGAGATCGCGTCCTTGCATGAAAAATGGCGGTTAAAGAAACTTGACCTCCAGCCCCCATTTCAGCGCAAATACATCTGGGATGAAAGAAAAGCAAGCCGCTTAATTGAGTCTGTACTTCTGGGTGTGCCATTGCCGCTCATCTATATCGCACAGACTGAGGATGGAAAGGAGCAGGTTATTGACGGGCAGCAACGACTTACTTCTTTTTTCTCATTTATTGATGGTGCATTTCCATCAGGAAAGCCATTTCGTTTATCTGGATGCACTATCTACGCCCATTTAAATGGTTTATTGTTTACAGAGCTAAGTTCCCAGCTTCAGGATACTATTCGATATCACACTGTACAGACTATTACCATTTTATACGAAAGCCACCCTGATCTCAAGTTCGAGATCTTTGAGAGAATAAATACCGGATCAGCTCCCCTCACTGAGATGGAAGTTAGAAACTGCGTATACCGGGGACCCTATCTTGATCTCGTGCATGAGTTTAGCAATGATCCCTCTTTCATTCGTATAAGCAGATTCCCTGGCGATGATATGGAGATGCGAAGAATGGAGATGATTTTGCGTTTTTGTGCGTTTCAGCATAGCTCATATCATGATTATCGACCCCCGCTTCGCCAGTTCATTAACCATGATCTGAGGGCACACCAGATGATTTCCGGGGCTGATGCAGATCGGTTGCGTTCAGCATTCATCTGTTCTGTTCAAAATATCTCTGCTGTATTTGGGGAACACGGATTTGCACGCTTTGTCGGGGGTAAAAAGTCAGACCCTGCTGGAAGATGGGATTCATATCCAAGTCTTCTGATCTGTGATATCTGGATGTATGTTTTCTCGACGGTGAGTACATCTGATGTCAGCACTCATCGGGATGCCATCTATGAATCACTTGTTGATTTAATGGCGACAGATTACGAATTTATTGGTTCTATTCAATTTGATACTGCATCTCATGCACGTGTTGTGCGCAGGTTTCAGTTAGTGCATTCACGTGTTGCAGATATTCTTTCTCAGAAGGGGAGTTTGTGCTTTTCCGGAGCAGATAAGGAAGCACTGTTTAAGGAACGTTCACAGTGTATTTTTTGCGGAAACGAGATTATATCTGTCGATGATGCTGCAATTGCAGGAATTGATCAATACTGGCTCTCACGAACTGAGATCCCAACGATATCATTTGCACATCGGTATTGCAATCGCCACCAAAATTAAATAGATTTCCTCGGAAACTATAAAATGAACCACGAGAGGCACGAAAAATCCTATAGAAGGATAGTACGACACATATGCAAAAACACAATTTTCTCCTTTTTCGTGTTTTTCATGGTTAGAATACATGAGAACGTTTTTTGCCGGAATTTGTATGAAACCAGTTCCGGGGAGATCCAATAAATCCATGTTAGAAGAAGCAAAAGCGGAATATGTTATTGCTGTTGATATCGGTGGCACAAACCTTCGCATTGCGAAGGTGATGAGATCATATGATTATGAACTGCTGGTACTTCAGGAGACGCCACGGGGGGATAAGAATGAGATTATTGATCATATTGTACGTGTGGCAGAGCAGTGCAGCAAGGAACTGAATTTCCCTCCACGTGGTATCTGTATCTCTGCAGCAGGGAAGATAGATCTAAAATCCGGTATTTTTTATCCTCCAAATCTGCCATATGATGAAATTTCTTTGCGTACTCCACTACAGGAGAGAACTGGCATTGATGTATTCCTCCTGAATGATTGTCGGGCTGGAGTGCTTGGTGAGCGGTATGCTGGTGCAGGGTCCAGGGAAAAAAAAGAGAATCTGCTGTACCTGACATTCTCAACCGGCATCGGGGTTGGGGCCCTCTGTAATGGTCATCTTGTGTTGGGATCACATGGCAATGCCGGAGAGATGGGACATATTCCCGCACGAACCAGATATCAAAGCAGGTGCTCGTGTGGGAAACTCGGGCACTTTGAAGCATATGCATCAGGTTCAGGAATGCCACGTTTTTTTGATCTGTTCTGCGAGCAAAACGGAGTCAAACATCGTTCTGTATCTCATGCAAAGGAGGTCTTTTCGCTGGCTATGGAGAATGAACCTGTTGCAATGGAATTTTTAGATGAGGTTGCATCTATTACTGCGTACGGGCTCTCTACGATGATTGTAGCATATGATCCTTGTCTTATCGTGGTAGATGGCCCGCTTATGAGAAAAAATTCCTGGTTTTTTGAATTATGTCTTTCAAAGATAGATCCATATTTTTCATATATGCCAGAGATTGTGCTCTCTCCTTTGGATGGATATGCACCGCTTATCGGGTCGGTTGTGCCTGTGTTTGAACCGTCAGCTCTCCCATCTGCATTATTCGAAATCATACCATAAGATCCGATTCCACCGGAACATTCAGTTTAGGAAAGACTTGTCTTCAAACCGGCCATCAGCCACATTCGCTGACCGCTGATTCTATATA
>WRER01000113.1 GCA_009779205.1 Methanobacteriota archaeon
ATTCAAGGTATCGATCAGTTCACGGTACACACCCTTAAACTGATCAGACTCAGCGCGGTAACTCAGATCTCCTTCAGCAGATCGGCGTGCAAGCGCCTCAAGTGACGCAGTCATACTAGCTAAGGTTTTCTTCATCTGAATGAGGGCGTGGCCTTCAACATCCTGGTCAGAGGCAGCATTTATCATATGGGCGACATCTCCTGCTGCAATTTTGCTGACAGCCTGGGCATTGTCTTTCTTATTTTCGATCATAGACCTGAACGAATCTGCAAGTTGACCGATCTCATCAATACCGGTGTGAGTGATTGCAACACCCACATCACCAAGAGCCAGTTGCGTAGCAGCCTCTTTTAAGATCTGAATCGGACGGGCAAATCCTTTTGCAATGAAAATTGTCACAAATGCACCGGCAACAATGACAATAAGCAAGCAAACAACCATCGTCATGATAAGACCCATGATCGGATTATTTACTTCTTCCACCCTTTCTGTCGTGATAATTGAGTAATCTGTGCCAGGAACAGGGGTTTTCCCGATGTACGCCGGAAGCCCGAAGTATCCAAGGCCTTGCACCATCGTTTCGCCAGGAGAGAAGATGCTCAAGTCAAATTTTTTCGTGAGGAACGGAGAAAAGTCACCGTTCACACTAGATAATATCATACCATCCGGACCAACAAGGAAGCTTGTAGCACCCTCACTGAGACCTGGCGTTGAGAAGACAGTATCGCTAACTCCTGCATACTGAGCACCAAAAGAAATAAGACCTATCTGTTGTCTGCCGCTGTCATACACAGGCCGTCCAAATGGAAGGATGGGAACATCTCCTGTACCACGGACTGGTGCAGCCATATAGGCCTCTTTTTGTTGATTTACGATGTAGTCTATCTTAGAATCATCCCTGCCAAGGATGGATGGATTGCTAGAAGCAACGATAATTCCATCAAGATTATAAACATTAATTGCGGTGAGCGAAAGGGGCAGTGCGTTAGCAATCTCAGCAAGATGCAGTCCCACAGAGATCTGCTCATCTGCCATATCATTCCCTGCGTTCAATTGTTCCATTAAGCCCACTACCTCCTTCTCCATGGAGATAGTTGCTGCAATGTTCTTTCCCGTCTCAATGACAAGCGAAAGCTTTTCACTATTACCGTCCCCAACAGCATCAAGCGTATTAAGTGTAGACTCAGTCAGTGCACCTGTTGCCATAAGGGCTGCAGCACCTGTCAAAATTGTGCCACTGACAATGAGCATCACAACAATGATGACCGTCAGTTTTGTTTTTATGCTTTTGAATTCCAACAGACGCAACAAATTTTTCTTTGTATCCAAACCTGTTTTAATAGTTGCCATAAATCATCTAAAACCTCGGTTATTGTGCATGATACTGATTCGATCCAATCTACCCTGCCTGCCAGCAAGCATGAGCCAGACAAAGATCAAATCAAATGTAATACTGGGTATTTTTTGTAAATTTCTAAGAGAAATTGCGTTGAAATGTACTTCATAAACGATCGTTTGTGAACCATCTCAAATTGGACATATTTTCGCTGCTATATTATTTAGGTTTTCGCAATTCGAATTTTATTCAAGAGATTCAAGAGGTTGTGCAGTGAGAGGTAAAGAGACTGGACTGAATTCGTTTTGATTCATGTCTATGATTGTCGATATCTGTGTTTATCACGGAAATCAGTTTTTGAAAAGGATATGGACTATGTATTGAGTGTCAAAGATAACCACAAACGATTGAAGCAAGATATAGAGGAAAATATACTGGATGAATCTTTACAAAAAAACATGGATATAGAAAAAGTGAGCGAAAAGAACCGAAAATGAATAGAATACAGAAAAGCGTTTCTAATCCCTGATATTGAATCGCTTCATGGTAAAGACGATCGGGCGAACTTAGCTTGTATAGGCGCTATAAACACAGAATTCATTACAATAGGAGTTCCGCAAAATTGCACGTTTGTAGATCATAATGCCTTATTAAATCACTTCGATTAATTATTTTAAGTTAATAAACGTGTTAGTCATGTTGATTTTTGCCTAACTCCTACAAAAAATGGAACAACAAACGAGGGGCAGTAATTACATCTCAAGAAAAAAGATGACAGCGGAAAAATTACTCAAACGCGCACAGTTCTGAGAGGGTATCAGGGTGAAGTTCCCTGGGTCTACGTACTGGCAGGTAATGTACAAACGCTCTATTTTTCGTAACTCCTATATCGTTTTCATAGAGGAGTGTATGATATTGCACATTTCAAAGAAGTCTATCAAATAAGGCATTGTTATTACCTATATCGTTCTACGTTACACATGGACTTTGACGAAGGTCTGCGAATCGTTGCATCACTTATGGATATATCAGCCCGAACCGCTCCGAAAGCACGAGGAATTGATACTATCGTGACGAAAACGCTCACAGGAGATGAATTAAAAAACATCGCCGTACGAATGGAAAAAATGGGAGAAGAACTCGGAGCAGCATTTTTCACACGTGATGCTGCATCAATGCGTAGTGCAGGTGCATGCTTCCTTATTGGATGCCGTGGATTTGAGGCAACAGGGCTTAACTGCGGTGCTTGTGGCAAAAGAAAGTGCACTGAACTTACAGATCAGGCATTGCAGCACGGCATAGATACGATGTACTCAGGCCCAAACTGCGTACTTCGCATTACTGATCTCGGTATTGCAGTCGGATCTGCGGTGAAAACTGCATCGATACATAATGTTGACAACCGAGTTCTCTTCAGTGCGGGATGTGCTGCACTCTCACTTGATCTTCTTCCTGGATGCACAATCGCATACGCCGTCCCTCTTTCAGTAGCTGGGAAAAATATCTTCTTTGACAGGGTGGCCTAGACATGAAAATTCGTGGTGGCGACCTTGACCTGGTGGAATTTGAGTTCTCCTCATTCCAACCAGGAGAGAACATACACACTATCAATCTTGAAAAATCATATCAGTTACACCCCACACAAACACCGGTGCAGATCATAGCTCCCGCCAGAGTTCATCTATCTGTGCTAGATATGAACAGATTTGCCCCTGGAACTCCTGGAGGAGGAGGTTTTGGATTCGCTCTTCAAATATACTGCACAGTCACTGTTTCCTGCACTCCATCTGAGCTGAGTATTGAGTATACGAGACCCCCACTGATCGAACATTTTACCAAAGTCTTCATGAAGACAGTTGGGTACACGGGAGGATTTTGCATCCAGGCAAAGGACCACAATTATTTACATGTCGGACTCGGATCGACAAGCACGATCACGATGGCACTCGCTGTTGCTCTGAATCAGGCGGTTGGAGAGCCACTTACTCGTGAAGAACTTCGTTATCTGGTTGGACACAACTATGTGGAAGAGATGGATGATGGAAATGTTGCATTTGGGTTCGAAACCGGGGTCGGTCCTGCAGCCACCAGTTATGGCGGATTTGTAGTACTCGGAGATAAGTTAACGCTTATCAGTCAAAATCGTTTTGCGGAACAGAAAAATGCCTATATTGTCATTCCCGTATCAGAGTCATCATCATCAGGAAATGATGAATTTGAGCTGTTAATGAATAAAGCCCGCACGCTTGATTATCGAGATCGTGAGCAAAAGGCATATTTTATAATGATGGACATGATTCCAGCACTTGTACGTGGAGACATTATTCGCATGGGAGAAACCCTGTGGGAGATCGAGTTTCGTGGATCCAAACGGGCAGAGATAGAACATCACTCATTTGAGATCTACCAGCACATGCATAATCTGCGACAAGCCGGACTCGAGTTTGTTGGCATGAGCTCAGTCGGCCCTTCAATTGTAATTGTAACTGACAAAGAAAAAGATGATATAGAGGCTATTGTAAAGCCACTCGGACTCAAGCTCAAGATCGCAACTGCTGTCGATAATGAAGGTATTCAAATTAACAACTCCACGTAGTAGAATTGAAAAAGAGCATAATATTATGCTTCCACGCTGAATGGTACAATCACTGAATGAGAGAAACGGTCGAGGTTGTGGCAGATGAGGATGGCACAGAGCATATAGCCTCTTGCACGCTTCCCTGTGCAAATAAAATCTATTTTTCGCCACTCATAGATCTGGCGTTAAAATTCATCTTGCCATTCTTTTTATGTATAATGTATCTTTTATTTTTAAGATATATCTATATACCAGATGATTTTTATCAGCTTGGTGGGCTGATGCTCCTTTATTTTCTTCCCCCTGCCGGAAAAGAAACATTAATTCCTTTAGGTATTGCTTATGGATATTCATGGTACCTGATGGCTGTCTCTTTGACAGTGCTTGATGTTCTGACCTGCATGTTCATGATCTGGAACTTTGATCTTGTGTGTAAAGCACCTGTGTTTGGAAAATGGACATTGGCGTGCATGAAAGCAGGGAGGACGTTTTTACAGAGATTTCCATGGGTTAGAAGGCTATCCGCCATTGGACTTGGATTTTTTGTCTTGCTCCCTTTTCAAGGGAGTGGTGGTATTGCAAGCTCCGTGCTTGGAAAGATGATAGGACTCCCTTCATGGTACATCTTTCTTGCAGTTTCCACTGGCTC